>NZ_JBIAHR010000003.1:0-249912 GCF_042870695.1 Streptomyces sp. NPDC006384 | reverse complement strand
CAGGACGGGCCCGTCGTCCCCGTTCCCCGCCTGCTTGGAGTCCCGTACGGGGACGAGTCCGGGGAGGCCGTGGGCGACCTCGACGCAGTCGCCGCCGTCGCCGTTGCTGTAACTGCTCTTGTGCCAGCGTGCGGAGCCCAGGTCAGAGCCGTTGCCTGCCATGTCGACGGCCCTCAGCCGACGCGGTACTCGTCGACGAACGCCTGCCAGGCGCGGGGTCGGAAGAGCAGGACGGGCCCGTCGTCCCCGTTCCCCGCCTGCTTGGAGTCCCGTACGGGGACGAGTCCGGGGAGGCCGTGGGCGACCTCGACGCAGTCGCCGCCACTGCCGTTGCTGTAACTGCTGCTCCGCCAGTGGAGGCCGGTCAACTCAATCCCCTTGTTTGCCGCGTCGGTAGTCATCAGCCACTTCCTCGATCAGGGCGAGGGACGCCTCGGGTGGTAGGGCGGTGGCCCTGAGCCGATCGTACGACTTGCGGTACTCCCTCACGAGAGCCGGTTCGTCAATGGTGTCTCCGGTGTGCAGGGACTCGGTGTAGACGAGTGGCGGAGCGTCGGGAAAGGTCATCAGCTTTGCCGTGCCGAGCATGAACGGATGCGGTCGCCCGGTGTTCCACGGCAGCACTTGTGGAGTGATCCGCGGCCGACGCGCCAGTTCCGCGATGTGCTCCAACTGCTCGGCCATCTCCGCCGGAGGCAGGATGGGACGCCGGAGCAGCGACTCGTCGAGGATCACCCAGTACTCGGGCGTCGCTCCCTCGTCGTCCAAGAGGCGCCCTCGGGCCAGTCTGGCCTGGACCTTCTCCTCCGTTGTCCTGACGGACTCCAGAGGGTGCGTGGCGCGTACGACGGCATAGATGTACGGGCCGGTCTGGAGCAGTCCCGGGAAGAGCGTTGGGCACCATTCCTCGATGACGTCCGCGTGCCGCTCCGCCTCCAGCACCCGCTCGAAGTACTTGGCGTGACCCTTCCGGCGGGCCTTGTGCACGTCCTCGCAGCGTCGGGCGAAGAAGCCGTCGGTGCCGAGCATCCGGTCCACGTGCTCGGCGAGTTCGCGGGGCATGCGGCGCTCGCCGCGTTCGATCTCGCTGAGGTGGCTCAGCCCGTAGAAGCTTCCCTCCGCCAACTGGCCGAGGGTCAGGCCCGCTTGCTCGCGTTTCCAGCGCAGTTCCTTGCCGTAGAAGCTCGGGACGCTTTCCGACCCGTCGATGTCCTTGCGTCGCACGCCGCCCACCCGTCTTTCCGTTGCCGCGACTCCACCGGTACCGCGTCCGGTTCCGCGGGTCGCGGCCGGGAACGGTTTCCTCTTCCACGATAGGGAGGGCGGCTCCATGCTGTGACCGATTCGTCACCCAGAGCACGGAAGGTGTACGTCCATGCAGTCACCACCCCCTTCTCCCGAACCCGCCCCCACGGCCTACGACGTGACGCTCTGCGCCGAGGCCCTGCGCGACGCCCTGGCCGTCCACGGCATCACGCTGCCGTCCCTCCGCGTCGACCTGCCGGGCTTCGCGGGCGCGTACCGCCCGCCGGCCGGGCTGATCGCCCTGGGGAACTGCAACGTGGCGACGGCGCGGCGGCTGACGGAGGTTCTCCGGAAGGCGGCGGAGGGGTGAGCGGACGGGGCGAGGGCCTGACGGACCTCAGGATCGAGCTCCTGGCTCTGCCCAAGGCGGTGCCCGAACTGCGCCGGGCAGTCGGGGAGTACGTGGACGCCGGGGTGCGCGCCGAGGCGCAGCTCTGCGTGACGGAGCTGGTCGCGAACGTGGTGCGGCACGTGGGGGAGGGGACGCCGGTGCACGTGCGGGTGGCCGGGCGTACGCCGGGTGCGCCCACGCGCATCGAGGTCACCGACCCGGCGGCACATGTCCTGCCGGTGCTTCACCACGCCGGTGCGGAGGACGAGGCCGGGCGCGGGCTGTCGCTGGTGGACGCGGTGGCACGCAGGTGGGGTGTGGAGTGCGGGGGCGCGGGCGGGAAGACGGTGTGGTGCGAGGTGGTCGGGGCGGAGACCGGCGCCGTACGCGAGTGAGGCCGGGGATTCCCCCCGGCCTCGTCGGTGAAGCGCCCGCGTCAGGGCATGGGGTTCTCGAGCGTCACGACGACCGTGTCCTGCGGGGGCACGGGCATGTGGCTGTCGGCCAGTGCCGGGCTCGTGGCGGCGGCGGTGGCGCCGAGCACGAGGGCGACGGTGGCGAGCAGCTTCTTGGCGCGGGTCATTTCCAACTCCTGTGAGTTCGGAGGAAGTCCGGACAGGAGGTGAGAGCAGAGACGTCGAGTGCGTGTGTTCGAGCGCTTCGAACGTTTGGTGCCAGATGTTGGCCGGAAGTGATCACAGACATGCATCGGCCGCGGCGGCTCCCCCTCCGCGCCGCCGCGGCCGATCCCCGTGCGGGAAAAGGTCTACTTGCCGTCCAGGCCCAGGGCGGGCGGCGCGGGCATCGCGTTGTCCATCGTGGTGATGGCGTCCTTCGCGGGCGGAGTGGGCATCGCGTTGTCCATCGTGGTGATGGTCTCGCCCTGCGCCGGCGGAGTGGGCATCGCGTTGTCCAGAGTGGTGGCTTCCGTGTCCTTCTTCGGGTCGCTCATGGTCTGTGTTCCTTCGCTGCTGTGTCGGCTGGTGAGGAACACCCGCCCGGTAGCTCCCCCGCGGGCCGCCGGACGGGCGTTCGGAGCCGCACGATACTGGCAGGGCTCCTGGTCAGACCGTCTCCCCCTGCTGACGGTATGACAGGAAGAACAATGCACGAGGGAGATAAACGAATGCTGAACGCCTTCAGGACGCCGTGACCGGGGAAAGCAGCGCGCGAGCCTCGTCAGCCTCTGATGCACCGCACTGCTGAAAGAGATTGAGCGCATCTCGCCAGCAGGCTCTGGCCCGGTCCGCCTGGCCGAGCTCGGCAAGGGCGCGGCCGAGGAGCAACAGAACGTTCCCACGCATCCGGTCACCACCGATGCACCCCAGTGCCAAGGCCTGTTCGGCGTGCTGTGCCGCCTGCGCCGGACGCTGAGCGGACAAGTGCACCTGAGCGATACGGAAGTTGGTCGTGCCCTGCCAGAGGCGCTGTCGATGGACCTCGAAAATGCGCAGAGCGTCGGAGAACTGGCTGAGAGCCTCTGTGTGGCGGCCCGCACCGATCAGCGCTATGCCCAGGGTGAAGTGGCCGTTGGCGAGACGCATGGTCCGGCCGATGTCGAGCTGAGCGGTCAGACCTCTGTTCGCGATCGCCACCGCCTTCTCGGTGTTGCCCATGCCCAGATGTGCGCGGGAAAGGTTGCAGAGGCTGAGAGCTTCACCGGCACGGTTGCCGGCTGCCTGGTAGCCCTCGATGGCTTGCTCCAGGAAAATTCGCCCGTCCGCGTACCGGCCTTGATGCAGAGAGATGAGTCCCCGGTCGTTCGCGACCCAGCTGACGGCGGTAGTGTCCCGAGCCGACTCTGCGAGTGCCATGGCCAGCTCCGCTTGCTCGGCGGCCTGCTGGATGCGCCCGGACACCAGAAGCACGTTGGTGAGGGTCGTACGGGCTCTGCCCTCGGCACGTGGATCCCCACCGGCCCTGGTGGCGTCGCACATCGCCCTGGCCGTCGTCTCG
Source organism: Streptomyces sp. NPDC006384 (assembly GCF_042870695.1). NCBI lineage: Bacteria > Bacillati > Actinomycetota > Actinomycetes > Kitasatosporales > Streptomycetaceae > Streptomyces > Streptomyces sp. NPDC006384. The sequence goes on along the minus strand of NZ_JBIAHR010000003.1, from coordinate 246,320 downwards.
TACTGGTGGGAATTCGCCCCGGACTCCGTCAGGTCCTTGGCCGCCCACAGCAGGTCCACCGCTCGCCGCAGCCTGTCCGTCCCGGCGGCCTGCCGTACGCACGCGAGCAGGGGAGCCGCCTCGCTGTACAGCCAGTCCAGGGCCGCCGAGCCCTCGGTGAACGTCAGCCCCGGGTGCTCGGTCGGCTCCAGGCCGTCCACCAACCGGTCCCCCGGGCGTTCGATCGCGTACACCGCCGCCGCCGTGGCCAGGTAGAAGTCCAGCAGCCTGGACAGCGCCGCGTCCCGTTCGGTCGGCGGGTGTTCGTCCCTCTCCGCGCATGCACGCGCGTAGAGGCGGACGAGGTCGTGGAAGCGGTAGCGTCCCGGTGCCGCCGACTCCAGCAGGGACGTGTCCACGAGGGACTCCAGCAGGTCCTCCGTCTCCTCCGCCGGCAGGTCCAGCACCGCCGCCGCGGCGGCGAGGGAGATGTCGGGGCCGTCGGCCAGTCCGAGGAGCCGGAAGGCACGGGCCTGGGCCGGTTCCAGTTGCCCGTAGCCCAGTTCGAACGTGGCCTTGACCGCGAGGTCGCCGGCCCGCAGCTCGTCCAGCCGGCGCCGCTCGTCCGCCAGTTTCGCCGCGAGGACGGACACCGTCCAGGTGCGCCGGGCCGCGAGGCGGGAGGCGGCGATGCGGATGGCCAGCGGCAGGAAGCCGCACGCCCCCACCACGTCCAGGGCCGCCTCCCGCTCCGCGGCGACCCGCTCCTCGCCCACGATCTTCGTGAAGAGGGTCAGCGCCTCCTCGGGGGACATCACGTCCAGGTCGACCAGATGCGCCCCGGCGAGGTCCACCATCCGCGCCCGGGACGTCACCAGCGCCGCGCACCCCTCCGTGCCGGGCAGCAGCGGGCGCACCTGGGCGGCGTCGCGGGCGTTGTCCAGCAGCACCAGGACGCGGCGGCCGTCCAGGACGGAGCGGTAGAGGGCGGCGCGCTCCTCCAGGGAGTCGGGGATGGCCGAGTCGGCCGTGCCCAGGGCGCGCAGGAAGGCGCCCAGCACCGTCTCCGGTTCCGCCGCCCGCGCGCCCGCGCCCTGGAGGTCGACGTAGAGCTGTCCGTCCGGGAAGGCGGCCCGCGCCCGGTGGGCGACGTGCACGGCGAGGGTGGTCTTGCCGACGCCGCCGATGCCGGCGAGGGCGGAGACGGCCATCACCCGGCCCTCGGCGCCCGACGCCGAGGCCAGCACCTCGCTCAGCTCCCGCACGAAGGACGCGCGTCCCGTGAAGTCCGGTACGGAGGCGGGGAGCTGGGCGGGGCGGACCGGGGGAGCGGCGGTCTCCGGGGCGGGGGCGGACGTCTCCGACAGGGCCGGGTCCGCCCGGAGGATGCGCTGTTGCAGCTCGCGCAGGCCGGGGCGCGGGTCGACGCCCAGCTCGTCGGCGAGCAGCCGCCGCGTGTCCGCGTACACGGCCAGCGCCTCGGCCTGGCGTCCGCTGCGGTACAGGGCGAGCATCAGCAGCTCCCGCAGCCGTTCGCGCAGCGGGTGCGCGGCGGTCAGCGCGGTCAGCTCCGAGACGGCCTCCGCGTGACAGCCCTGCTCCAGGTCCATGTCGAGCCGCGTCTCGACGAGTTGGAGCCGCCACTCCTCCAGCCGGACCCGCTGCGTATCGGCGTACGGGCCGGGGACGCCCGCCAGTGTCTCGCCGTCCCACAGCGCCAGCGCGCGCCGCAGCGTCTCACGGGCCCGGCACAGGTCGCCGGCGGCCCGCGCCTTCTCCGCCTCGGCGGCCAGGTCCTGGGCGAGCGACAGGTCCAGGGCCCCGCCGACCAGTCCCCGCACGGCGTACCCGCCCGACTCGCTGACCAGCACCCCGGGGTCCAGGATCTTCCGCAGCCGCGACGCGTACGTGCGCACCGCCGCCAGCGCCTGCGACGGCGGTTCCTCTCCCCACAGCGCGTCGATCAGCTCGGCCGCGGTGGCCGTACGGCCCTCGCGCAGCAACAGGGCGGCCAGCAGCGCGCGTTGCTGCGGGGAACCGGTGGGCAGCGGCTCGTCGCCGCGCCAGGCGCGCACCGGCCCGAGCACGCCGAACCGCAGCGCGGCCGGCGGCCCCGGTTCCGCCGCCACCGCGGAAAGCCGCTGCCCCGGAGCGCGCGGTCCACCGTCCATGCCGTCCCCCTAGACATCCTGAGCAACTACGCCAGTTTGCCCTGTGGACGGCGACCGCGTCAGCCGTCGGAGACGCCGATCACAGCACCCTCACCTCTCCGGGACCGCCCGCGCCGCCGGCGGCCCAGGAAGACCGAGGAGGTTCGGGGCATGGAGGGACGGAAACCGCCCGGTGGGGAGCGGGACGCGCGCCGTGCCCCGATCATGGCGCTCGTATGCTCGGAGGATGACGACTTCCGCGACCTCCGGAACCGGGCCCGACGACCCCACCGGCGCCGCCGGCCCGGCCGGTCCCACCGAGAACTCCCTGCGTCGCGCCCTCAAACGCGCCCGGGACGGTGTCGCCCTCGACGTCCGTGAGGCCGCGGTGCTGCTCCAGGCCCGCGGCGAGCACCTCGCCGACCTCACCGCGTCCGCCGCCCGGGTGCGCGACGCCGGCCTGGAGGCGGCGGGCCGCCCCGGCGTCATCACCTACTCGAAGAGCGTCTTCGTCCCGCTCACCCGCCTGTGCCGGGACAAGTGCCACTACTGCACCTTCGTCACCGTCCCCGGCAAGCTGCGCCGCGCCGGGCACGGGATGTTCATGTCGCCGGACGAGGTGCTGGACATCGCCCGCAAGGGCGCCGCCCTCGGCTGCAAGGAAGCCCTCATCACCCTCGGCGACAAGCCCGAGGACCGCTGGCCCGAGGCCCGCGAATGGCTCGACGCGCACGGCTACGACGACACGATCGCCTACGTCCGCGCGATCTCGATCCGCATCCTGGAGGAGACGGGCCTGCTGCCCCACCTCAACCCGGGCGTGCTGACCTGGACGGACTTCCAGCGCCTCAAGCCGGTCGCGCCCTCCATGGGCATGATGCTGGAGACGACCGCGACCCGCCTGTGGTCCGAGCCCGGCGGCCCCCACCACGGCTCCCCGGACAAGGAACCGGCCGTGCGCCTGCGCGTCCTGGAGGACGCCGGACGCTCCTCCGTCCCCTTCACCTCCGGCATCCTCATCGGCATCGGCGAGACCTACGAGGAGCGCGCCGAGTCGCTGTTCGCGCTGCGCAAGGTCTCCCGCGCCTACCACGGCGTCCAGGAGCTGATCATCCAGAACTTCCGCGCCAAGCCCGACACCGCGATGCGTGGCATGCCGGACGCGGAACTGGACGAGCTGGTCGCCACGGTGGCCGTCGCCCGGCACCTCATGGGCCCCGCCGCCAACATCCAGGCCCCGCCCAACCTGGTGGACGCCGAGTACGAGCGTCTGATCGCCGCCGGCATCGACGACTGGGGCGGCGTCTCCCCGCTCACCATCGACCACGTCAACCCCGAGCGTCCCTGGCCGCAGATCGAGGAACTCGCCGGCAGGTCCCGCGCGGCCGGCTTCGAACTGCGCGAACGCCTGTGCGTCTACCCCGAGTTCGTGCGGCGCGGCGAGCCCTGGCTGGACCCGCGCCTGCTGCCGCACGTCCGCGCGCTCGCCGACCCGGACACCGGCCTGGCCCGCGAGGACGCGGTGGTCGAGGGCCGCCCGTGGCAGGAGCCGGACGAGGCCTTCGAGGCGTCCGGCCGCACCGACCTGCACCGCACCATCGACACCGAGGGCCGCACCTCGGACCGCCGCGACGACTTCGACGAGGTGTACGGCGACTGGGGCGCCCTGCGCGAGGCGGCCGCCCCCGGCATGGCGCCGGAGCGCATCGACACCGACGTGCGCGCCGCGCTCGCCACGGCCGCCGACGACCCCACCAGGCTCACCGACGACGAGGCGCTGGCCCTCCTGCACGCCGACGGCCCCGCGCTGGACGCCCTGTGCAAGGTGGCCGACGACGTGCGCCGCTCGGCGGTCGGCGACGACGTGACGTACATCGTCACCCGCAACATCAACTTCACCAACGTCTGCTACACCGGCTGCCGCTTCTGCGCCTTCGCCCAGCGCCGCACGGACGCCGACGCCTACACCCTCTCCCTGGACCAGGTCGCCGACCGCGCCCAGCAGGCGTGGGAGGTCGGCGCGGTCGAGGTCTGCATGCAGGGCGGCATCCACCCCGACCTGCCCGGCACCGCGTACTTCGACATCGCGAGGGCGGTGAAGGCCCGCGTCCCCGGCATGCACGTGCACGCCTTCTCCCCGATGGAGGTCGTCAACGGCGCCACCCGCACCGGCATGCCGATCCGCGAGTGGCTCACCGCCGCGAAGGAGGCCGGCCTCGACTCCATTCCCGGCACCGCGGCGGAGATCCTCGACGACGAGGTCCGCTGGATCCTCACCAAGGGCAAGCTGCCGGCGGCCACCTGGATCGAGGTGATCGAGACCGCCCACGAACTGGGCATCCGGTCCAGCTCCACGATGATGTACGGCCACGTCGACCAGCCCCGCCACTGGCTCGGCCACCTGCGCACCCTCGCCGGCATCCAGCAGCGCACGGGCGGCTTCACGGAGTTCGTGACCCTGCCCTTCGTCCACACCAACGCGCCCGTCTACCTCGCGGGCATCGCCCGCCCCGGGCCGACCGTGCGGGACAACCGCGCGGTCACGGCGATGGCCCGCCTCCTGCTCCACCCCCACATCCCCAACATCCAGACGAGCTGGGTGAAACTGGGCACCGAGGGCGCGGCGGAGATGCTCCGCTCCGGGGCGAACGACCTCGGCGGCACGCTCATGGAGGAGACGATCTCCCGCATGGCGGGCTCCTCCTACGGCTCCTACAAGTCGGTCAAGGACCTGATCGCCGTCGCCGACGCGGCGGGCCGCCCGGCGAAGCCCCGCACCACCCTGTACGGCGAGGTCCCCGAGGAACGGCGGCGGGCGGCCGCGGCCTCCGACGGACACCTGCCGGAACTGCTGCCGGTGCTGGACTGACGATCTACAGGAGCTTCCGGCCGCCGGACCGCCCAGCCGGCCGCCGGACCGCCCAGCCGGCCGCCGGACCGCCCAGCCGGCCGCCGGACCGCCCAGCCGGCCGCCGGACCGTCCGACCGGCCGCCGGACCGAGGCACGGGCCGCTCACAGTACGATGATCGGACCCCCGGTGTGTCGGGGGATTCTCGTCACTGAGGAGATGTGTGCCCGTGCCTGCCCGACTGCCTTCGTGGGCCTGGGTCACCGGTCTGACCGCGGGCGCGGTCGTGGTGGTGACCGGACTGGCCGTACAGGCGGACGGCGGACCGCACCCGACCGCGGCGGCCGTCCGGCCCGCGGCCTCGGGGACCGGGGACGCCAAGCCCTCCCCGCAGGAGACGGCGGCCCCGCCCGCCGTACCGGACGGCTCCGGCACCGGGCGGCGCATCGTCTACTCCCTCGGCCAGAAGCGGGTCTGGCTGGTCGACGCCAGCGACACCACCCGGCGCTCCTTCACCGTCTGGCCGGGCACGGTCAGCCCCGACCCCGGCAGCTACACGATCGGCAGCCGCACCGAGGCGACGACCGGCTCGGACGGGGTCCAGGTGGAGAACATCGTCTACTTCGCCCTCGCGGACGGCATCTCGGTCGGCTTCTCCAACGCCGTCGACGGCTCCTCGCCCCCGCCGCCCGCCTCCGGCGCCAGGACCGGCGGCGTGCGGCTGCACAAGGCGGACGGCGCCGCCCTGTGGGCCTTCGGCATCAAGGGCACCACCGTCGTCGTGGTGAAGTGACCTACCGGGTCCCGTCGGCCGCGAAGTGGTCGACGAGCAGCACGACCCCGCTGAGCAGGAAGATCCGGGTCGCGGCGTCCAGCCCGTTCCACTGCTCGGACTGCCACATGGCGAACCACTCCCCGCCGATCCCGATGAACCCGGCCCCGAACAGCAGCATCACCATCAGCAGCCCGTACGTGGAGTACCGCCGCGCCCGTACGCGGTCACGCCGCACCCACAGCCAGGTCCCGTAGGCCAGCACGAGCGCGGCGGCGGTCTCCCAGACGATGATCAGCACGTACGCGGCGTCCTGCACCCACCGCGTGGTGATCGCCCGCCACATCAGGTCCTCGTCCCGGAACGTGGTGTCCATCGCGAGCACATGCCGGACGAACTGCTGGTTGGTGCCGAAGTCGGTGATGTTCCCGAAGGCGACGAGCGCCATGTAGAGGGTGACGGTGGCGGTCAGCGCGGCGGCCGTGACGGGCAGGGCGCGCGAGGTGATGGGGGTCGTCATGCGGTGTACTTCCCCACGCCGTAAGGGAGTTCAACGCCCGGCGGCTGTCCCCGTCCGGCCGGACGGGCCGTGTTCCCGGCCCTTTCCGGCCTCTTCCGTCTCCCGGAGCGGCCGTCCGCGTTCGGCTACTGTGCTGCGCGTCGTACATACGCGCGGTGCCGCGGGAGGTCGGGTGGGCGGGACAGCCGGTGGTGCCCTGTGGGGGCGGGCCGAGCAGCAGGACTTCCGGAGCCGGGTGCGCGGGACGCTGCTCGGCGCGGCCGTCGGGGACGCCTTCGGGGCACCCGTCGACGGGCTGGACCTCGACGCCATCGAGGAGGCGTACGGCCCCGGGGGCCCGGCCGGCCTCGTCCCCGCCCACGGTCGGCGCGGCGCGGTCACCCACCTCACGCAGCTCGCCCTGTTCTCCGTCGACGGCCTGATCCGCGCCCAGGTGCGGCGCGACACCGGGGCCTGGCACCCGCCGACCGACCTGCACCGGGCGTACCGGCGCTGGCTCGCCACCCAGCACGACTGGGGGCCGGACGAGCGCCGCGAGGACGACGGCTGGCTGGCCCGCGAGGAGTGGCTGTACGTCCGGCGCGACCCGCCGCGCTCGCTGATGCTCGGCCTCGGCGACGCCGTCATGGGGACGCCGGCCGCGCCCAGGAACCCGGGGGAGCGCGGGCCGGAGGCCGCCGCCCGGTCGGCGCCGTTCGGGCTGCTGGTCGGGTGGGAGCCGCAGCTGGTCGCCCAGCTCGCCGTGGAGTGCGCGGCGCAGACCCACGGCCACCCCGCCGGATACCTGGCGGCGGGCGCGTACGCCGTGCTCGTGCACGGGCTGGCGCGCGGGGAGAGCCCGGACCCGGCGGTGGAGCGGGCGCTCGCACTGCTCACCGCGTACCCCGGGCACGAGCCGGTCGCGGACGCGCTGCGGCACGCGCTGGGGGCGGTGCGGCAGGGGATACCGACGGCGGCCCGGGTCACGGAGCTGGCCGGCGGGGGCACGGCGGAGGGACAGGTGGCCGCCGCCGTGTACTGCCTCCTCGTCGCCGAGGACGTACGGCACGGGCTGCGGCTGGCCGTGAACCACGGCGGGCCCTCCGCCGCGACCGGCGCGCTGACCGGCGGGCTGCTCGGCGCCCTGCACGGGGAGACGGCCCTCCCGCCGGCCTGGCTGGCCGAGCTGGAGGGCCGTCCGACGATCCTGGAACTGGCCGACGACTTCGCCATGGAGATGACCCAGGGCCCCGCCCTTCACGGCCCGGACGGCTCGTCCCCCGGGTGGCTCGCCCGCTATCCGCGGTGCTGACGGCCCCGTCCGGCAACCGGATCCGCGTCCGGGAACCGCGCCGGGCCCGTGCCGGGGACACTGTCACACCGCTGTGACGGGAGTGTCCCCGTGAGGTGAGGGACGGTGGACGTGCCGGTCGCGCGGATGCGAGGGTGTGGGCGGAGGACCAAGGCCGACGAGGCGCCGCGCGGGCCTGTCCGCGGGCCGGCGCGCGGCGGCGTCGTCATCGTGGACGAGGGGGGCGTACTTCATGCTGGGTGGGCTCGGGGAGTCGGATCCGCGCCAGGTCGGCCCCTACCGGATCCTCGCCCGGCTCGGCACCGGCGGCATGGGCGAGGTGTACCTGGGCGCCGATACGCGTCCGGGGCCGGCCGGCGGGGAGCCGGAACTCGCGGCGGTGAAGGTGATCCGCGCCGACCTGGGCGGCGATCCGGCCCTGCGGGACCGGTTCCGCAAGGAGATCGCGACGGCGCGGACGGTCGAAGGCCGGTTCACCGCACGGCTGTTGTCCGCTGACATGGAGGCCACCGAGCCGTGGATGGCCACCGAGTACGTGGCCGGCCCGACCCTGGACCGCGCCGTCCGGGAGACCGGCCCGCTGCCTGTCGGGACGGTGCTCGACCTGGGGCTGGCCCTGGCCCGCGCCCTGCGCGGCATCCACCGGGCACGGGTCAGGCACCGGGACCTGAAACCGGCGAACGTCCTGCTCGGCGCCGACGGGCCCCGCGTCATCGACTTCGGCATCGCCCGTGACTTCGGCGCGAGCACGATGACCGCCACGGGCGCGATGGTGGGATCGCCCGGATACATGTCCCCCGAGCACGTCCTCGGCGGCAGCCACGTCGTCGCGGCGTCGGACGTCTTCTGCCTCGCCGCGGTGCTGTGCTTCGCGGCGACGGGCGAGACGCCCTTCGGGTCCGGGCCGGTGGCCGCCGTGCTCTACCGGATCTCGCAGGCCGACGCGGACCTCGGCGCGGTGCCCGGGCCGGTGCGCGACCTGATCGCCGACTGCCTGAGCGCCGACCCGTTCGCCCGGCCCGACGCGGTGGCGCTGGAGGCCCGTTTCAGGGCGGCGGTGCGGGAGGCGGGCGGAACGGACGACGGCACCGTGGTCTGGCCCCCCGCGGTGCGGTCCCTGGTGGACGCCTACGGGCAGGAGCTCGCCCGGGTCGTCGCGCATGCGGGACCGGTGCCCGGCCGGGCCCCCACCATGCCGGGCGCCTCGCCCGTCCACAGCGCGGAGACCGCCACCGGGCCACCGGCGCCGCCGGTCACCGCGCCGCCGCCGGGACGCCCGGGCGGGCCGTCCCGGCGGACGCTGGTGACGGTGATCGCCGTGGCCGCGGCGGTCGGGGTGCTCGGGGCGTTCGCGCTGCGCGCGGCGCAGAACTCGCAGGACCCGGACCGGCGGGAGGCCGGCGGGGGCGGTGCCTCGCCCACCGCTTCGGCGTCGGCCGCCGAAGCGGTCGAGAAACCCTCCGGACTCGGGGAGTACGGCGTCGACGGCACCCGGCACTTCCCGGCCGACCCGTCCGCCCGGCCCGAGGGCTGGCGGCCGTGGAACACCAAGCTGCCCGGACGCCCCCGGTACTGCGCGCTGAACCCGGAGATCCTGGTCTGCCGCACCGTGGACGGCGGCCTGGTCGCGGTGGGCGCGGCCGACGGCGAGCAGCGCTGGAAGGCGCCGTCGACCGCACCGGGGGAGAAGGCGGCCGAGACCCCGATGAACGGCACCCGGCTGCCCGGCGGCGCCAAGGAGCCGCTGATCCACGGGGACACGGTGGTCTCCTACGCGGGCGGCAAGGTGCGCGGCAGATCCGTGTCGGACGGGCGGCTCCGCTGGGAGCGGGCCCTGTCGGTGGGCGAAGTCACGAACCGGGCACCGCTGTTGGCGGGCGGCGGCGCGGTGTTCCTGACCGCCCACGACGAGAGCGGGGTCGTCGTGCACGCCTTCGACACGGAGACCGGCGCACCGCTGTGGCACCGGACCCTGTCCACCCGTACGGGGACCGGTTCGGCCGGCTCCCACTACATGGCGCTGGCCTACGCGGACGGCCGGGTCGTCGCCTCCACCGACAGCGGTGTGACGGGCTTCGACGCCCGGACCGGGGCGACCACGCACGCCGCCGTCGAAGGGGGGTGCGAGAACATCCGGGTGGTGGGCGAGCGGGTGCTGTGCAGCACCGGTACCAAGACGGTGGCGCTCGACACGAAGAAGTACGCCCCCGCGGGCACTCCTGCCTTCGATCCCCTCAACGACTGGCCGGGCGCCGAGTACGAGGGCGCCCACACCCTGGCGTGGGTGGACGGCACCACCCCCTACCGGCTCGAACAGCTCGGCACCCCGGGCAGCGTCGTCCTCCAGAAGAAGGGCGAGGCGCGCGCCCGCACGGTGGGCGGCAGGCCCCTGCCGGCCGGGGCACGCGCCTCGGCCGCGGTGATCGTCGGCAGCACGGCGGTGGTCGCGGACAACCGGTACCTGTACACCCTGCCGGTGGCCGGCGGGGACGGCGTGCGGTACGAGATCGAGCACGCTCCCGGGAACGGACTGAGGTGGCCGGGCGCGGAGTTCGGCATGGAGGAGTGGGAACCGCGCCTGATCTCCCTCGGCGGAGTCCTGTTCCTCGCCTTCCACGACGGCACCGTGCGCTCCTTCGAACTTCCGACGGCCTGACCCACCGCTTCCGACCGAACTGGAGTGCTTCCACGTGCTGCGCCCGCTCGACGCCCACGCCCCGTACGGCATCGGCTCCTACCGGCTGCTCGGCACGCTGGGGTCCGGGGGGATGGGCACGGTGCACCTGGCGTTGCCCGAGGGCGGCGGGCCCGGTGATCTGGTCGCGCTCAAGACGGTCCGCCGGGACCTGGAGCTCCAGCCGGACTTCCGGCTCCGGTTCCGCCGCGAGGCGCAGGCGGCGGGGGCGGTGCGCAGCCCCTACGTCTCCGCGCTCGTCGCCGCCGACCCGGACGCCGACCGGCCCTGGCTGGCCACCGAGTACGTGGTCGGACCCCCGCTCGACGAGGCCGTCTCCCGCGCGGGAACCCTGCCCGTGCCGGTGGTCAGGGAACTGGGTGCCGACCTGGCCCGCGGGCTGGCCGCCGTGCACGGGGCACGGCTCGTCCACCGCGACCTGAAACCGGCCAACGTCGTCCTGGGCGCCGCCGGGCCCCGGCTCATCGACTTCGGCATCGCGCAGGCCTACGACGCCACTGCGCTCACCGCGACGGGCATCATGGTCGGCTCCCCCGGCTTCATGTCGCCCGAACACGTCGCGGGCGACCGGTCGGTCACCGCCGCGTCGGACGTGTTCTGCCTCGGGGCGGTCCTGTGCTACGCCGCCACCGGGCAGGGCCCCTTCCACGACGACGAACTGGCCGCGGTCGTCCACCGCATCGCGCAGGGCCGGCCCGACCTGTCGCGGGTACCCGGCGAGTTGCGCGAGCTGATCGCCGCGTGCCTCCACCCAGATCCGGCCGAGCGGCCGACGACCACGCGCCTCGTCCGCGAGCTGGACCCGGCCGCCGCGAACGCCCGGCCCGGCGTCGCCCCCGAACCCCGCACCGCGCCCTTCCCGTGGCCGGCCGGGGTCGCCCGGCTGATCGGCGAGTACGAGATCACGGTGGGCAGGGCCCTGGCGGCGCCGCCCGCGCCCCGGCACGCGCCCGGACCGGCCGCCGCCCCTCCACCAGCAGGCACCCCGGAACCCGGTCCACCGCCCGCCGCGCCGTCCCCCTCCGGGCGGAAGGGCCGCCGACCGCGCCTGGCGGCGGGGGCCGGCTCGGTCGTCGTGGCAGGCGTGGTGACGGCCGTCCTGATCGCCACGCTCGGCGACGACGGCACCGGCGGAGGCGGGGGCGGAGCGGCGGGCACCGCCGCTCCGACGGGCGGCGCGGCGCCGCGGGTCTTCGTCAGCAGCGACATGAGCGACTTCGGGGCCGACGCGATGGACCGCTCGCACCTGTCCGCCGACTGGTCCCCCTGGACCGCGTCGTTCGAGAGCGACGGGACGCCGCGCGGCTGCCTGCTGATCGACACCGCCCTGGTGTGCAGGCTGCACCGGGACGGGGGCGGGATCGCCCTGGAGGCACGGGACGCGGGCGACGGAGGCCTGCTGTGGCGCTACCCGGCCGAGGGGGCGGCGCCGGCGGGCGCGGGCACGGCCGAGCCCGGGCTGGACGGGACGTACGCCTACGTCCCGGCGGACGAGTCGGGCGGTGTCACCGTGCTGCGGCTCAAGGACGGCGAGCCCGTGGCCGACGTGGGCGCGGAGAAGGGGTGGGTGCCGGTCAAGGCCCGCGCCCACGAGGGCCGGGTGTTCGTCGCCTACCGGGCGGGCGGTGACACGGGCGGTGCGCTGGTCCGCGCCTTCTCGGCCACGGGCGACCGCCGGCAGCTGTGGCGGCGGAGCGTCGACGGGGCCGACCCCCGTTCGCTGGAGATCGCCGGTGACGCCGTGCACCTGCGGGGCGGTGACCGGACCCTCGGGCTGGCCGCCGCGAACGGCCGGACCCTCGCCGAAGCCCCCGAACGCTGCGAGCCGCTCGGGCAGGGAGCCGGGCACCTGTCCTGCCCCTCCGGCGTCCGCGAGGGCGGGACACTGCGCAAGGTGACCGGCGGCCACCGGGGCGAGCGCCCGCTGGCGCTGAGCCGCACCGGGGTCCTGCTGTCCGGCAAGGAGGGAAAGGAGGGAGGCGCACCGGACGGCGCGGAGGCGGAACTGATCGCCCGGGACCTCGCCACGGGCCGGACGCTGTGGTCGCAGCCCTGGTCCGGGACGGGGACGGTGCGGGTCGCCGGGGACCGGCTGGTCGTGGCCGACGCGGAAGGCGTCAGCACGCCCGGCCTCGCCGACGGGGCCGGCCTGCTCCCCACCACGTTCAGCGGCTGGCCGCAGAGCGGGGACGGGCCGACCAGCACACTGGTCCACGGCGGTGCGGTCTTCGTCACCTTCGAGGACGGTTCCGTGGTCTCCACGTACGCCCCTTAGCGCCTGCCGGACAGGTGCTGAGGGGCGCACACGGGGACCGGGGCCCGCGGCGGGCGGCCGGAGCCGGCTCAGTCCGTGGACGACCGCGCCGTCCCCACCACACCTCCCGCCTCGCCCGCGGGCGCCGGGACCGCGGCCGCCGCGCCGGAGGAGTCGTCGTCGCCGTCCGTGTTGACCTTCTCGATGATCGCGAGCCGTTCCGGCGTGTCCTCCGGCCGGAGATAGCCGATCAGGACGTACAGGACGAGGGAGACCGCCAGCGGGATCGACACCTGGTACTCCAGCGGCACCCCGCCGTCCACGTTCCAGTGGATCGGGTAGTTGACCAGCCAGAAGGCGAGCAGGCCCAGCGCCCAGCTGGTGAGCGCGGCCGTCGGCCCGGAGCGGCGGAAGGGCCGCAGCAGTCCGAGCATCATCGGGATCGCGATCGGGCCCATCAGCCCGGCCACCCACTTGATGACGACGGTGATGATGTCCTTGAACGTCGGCGAGTCGACCTGGGTGGCCACCGCCATGGACAGCGCGAGGAAGACCACGGTGGTCAGGCGGGCCGCGAGCAGCCCGGACCGGGTGCCCCAGGCGCGGGCCCGCGCCGACAGCACCGGCGCCACGTCGCGGGTGAAGACGGCCGCGATGGCGTTGGCGTCCGAGGAGCACATGGCCATGGTGTGCGAGAAGAAGCCGACGATGACCAGGCCCAGCAGGCCGTGCGGCAGCAGCTGCTCGGTCATCAGCGCGTAGGAGTCGGAGCCGTCCGGCTTCTGCGACTCGACCAGCAGCGGCGACATCCACATCGGGAAGAACAGCACCAGCGGCCAGACCAGCCACAGCACCGCCGACAGCCGCGCGGAGCGGGTGGCCTCGCGGGCGTCGCTCGTGGCCATGTAGCGCTGGGCCTGGTTGAGCATGCCGCCGTTGTACTCGAAGAGCTTGATGAAGAGGTAGGCGAGCAGGAACACCGCCCCGTACGGGCCGACCAGCGGATCGGCGTGCCCCTGGAGTTCGGGTTCGTCCCAGACGCCGAAGAAGCCGCCGTGGTCGCCGAGCTCCATGACGACGGCCACGAACATCGCGACACCGGCCAGCAGTTGGATGACGAATTGGCCCAGCTCGGTCAGCGCGTCCGCCCACAGGCCGCCGATCGTGCAGTAGACGCCGGTGACGACGCCGGTGATCAGGATGCCCTGGTTGATGGAGATGCCGGTGAAGACCGACAGCAGCGTGGCGATGGCCGCCCACTTCGCCGCCACGTCCACGATCTTCAGCAGCATGCCGGACCAGGCCAGGGCCTGCTGGGTGGGCAGGTTGTAGCGGTTCTTCAGATACTCCAGGGGAGAGGCCACGTGCAGCCGGGAGCGCAGCCGGTTGATGCGCGGCGCGAACAGGGTGGCGCCGATCGCGATGCCGAGCGCGATGGGGAACGACCAGGTGACGAAGGACGTGACGCCGTAGGTGTAGGCGATGCCCGCGTACCCGGTGAACATCACCGCGCTGTAGCCCGACATGTGGTGCGAGATGCCGGACAGCCACCAGGGCATCTTGCCGCCGGCCGTGAAGAAGTCGCTGACGTTGTCCACGCGTTTGTGCGACCAGACGCCGATCGCCACCATCACGGCGAAGTAGCCGATGAGCACGGACCAGTCGAGACCGTTCATGTGCCCCCCTTCCGGGGTCCGCCTTGTGAACTCCGCTCAGCTGGTTGGCACTTCGTATGAGCGGGGAGAGGGCGAGGCGCGCCGTGAAGTGCCCGCTCATCGTGGTTGCGTCGGCGCGGGCACGACAAGAAAGCGGAGAGTCAAGAGCAGGTAAAAAGGTTCGGCTTGCTGACCTGCGTTCATCCACATGAACGGCGGGGAGGGGGCGGCCGCGCATGCGGGAGCCCGCCGGGAACGGCCGCCCCGGCGGGCTCCCGGCGGGCCCCGGCCGGTTCCCCGACCGGCCTCCCGGCCGGCTCTCCTACTCCTGCGTGTCCTGCAGCTCGTCCTCGAGCACGTCCTCGAGCCGGTCCCTGACCTGGCCCTCGAGCTGCTCCTGGAGCTCGTCCGGACACGTGGTGCCGCGCGGCACCGTGTACGGCGCCGCCAGCCGGTACGTACCCGCCTCGGGGGCGATCAGCACCGTCCACCTGTCGCCCTCGGTGGTCTCCTCGGTCTCCATCAGACAGCCGTGGGCGTTGTCGTACGTCTTGGGCGAACCCTCGGGACGGTTCTCGGAGGCCTTTGTCTCCTGCGGCGGCTCGAGCTTCCTGCCCTCGGCGTCGACGAGGCTCAGCCACGGCGAGTAGGGCATCCGGACCAGGACGGGGCCCGCCTTCTTCACGTCGATCGTCCACGCGCCCTGCTCGGCGCGCTGCACGACCGCGTCCGGCTCGGCCAGCGGGGACGGGTCGGTCACCTGGAACAGCTGCCAGTTGTCGTCGCCCCAGATCTGCTCCAGGTAGGGCAGACCCCGCTGCACCAGCTCCCGCTCCCGCTCACCGCCGTCGCCGTCCGGCTCGTCCTTGGGCAGCACCACGAAGTGCACCGCCCAGCGCCGCAGCCACTCGTGGTAGTTCGCCGAGTTGAGCGTGTCGTCGTAGAAGAGGGGGTTGCGCTTCATGTCGGCCTGACGGTTCCAGCCGCGGGCCAGATTCACGTACGGGGCGAGCGCCGAGGCCTCGCGGTGGGAACGGGCGGGCACGACCTCCACCCGGCCCTTGTCCGCGCCGACCTCCTGCAGCTCGTTGACGAGCGGCGCCAGCTCACGCGCCCAGGAGGCGGCCGGCGTGGTGTGGACGATGTCGTCCCCCGACTTGTAGCCGATCCAGCCGACGAAGCCGACGATCGTCACCACCAGCGCGTACCACTTGCGCGAGCGCGGCACCGTGAACGGCAGCGCCGCCACCAGCGCGGCACCGGCGAAGAGCATCGACAGACGCGTGATGTTGGAGCCGATCTGGGAGCTGATCAGCCAGACCAGCAGTACGGACAGCCCGTAGACCGCCGCCGTGATCCGCACCGTCTTCCACGCGGGCGGCACGAACACGAACACGAACCCCGCGTACAGCAGCGGCAGGACCGCCGAGCCGAAGGACATCGGCTGCGTGCCGGAGAACGGGAACAGCCAGGACGACAGCGCCACCACCGCGCTCGGCGCCAGCCCCAGCGCCCAGGCGCCCGGCCGCCGCTTCTGCAGGAACAGCGCCACCGCCACCAGGCCCACGAACAGACCCGACACCGGCGAGGCCATGGTGGACAGCGCGGCCAGCGGCGCCGCGCACAGCGCCTTCGCCCAGCGCCTGTGACGCCAGCGGTGCGGCCAGCAGAACACCGTGGCCACCGCGCCCAGCGCGAACATCGTGCCCAGCCCGAACGTCACCCGGCCCGAGACGGCGTTGGCCAGCAGCCCGAACAGGCCCGCGAGCGACGCCCACAGCGGATTGCGGACCACCCGGCTGCGGACCAGGATCAGCGTCAGCAGCCCGGCGGACAGCGTCCCCGCGATCATCATCGTGGTGCGGACACCGAGCACCGACATCAGATACGGCGACACCACGCTGTACGACACCGGGTGCATGCCGCCGTACCAGGCGAGGTTGTACGCCGAGTCCGGGTGCCGGCCGACGAACTCCGCCCACGCGTCCTGCGCCGCCAGGTCGCCGCCGCTGTTCGCGAAGGTGAAGAACCAGAGGATGTGGAGGAGCCCGGCCAGCGCGGTGACGGACAGCACGGGGTGGCGCAGCACGCGCTCGCGCACGGCCACGACGACGGCCCTCACCGCGGAGGACGCTTCCGGCTCGGCCCGCCCGGGATCACGGTCGCCGTCCGCCGGGCCGGACCCGTCCGCCCCGGCGTCCTTGCGGGGCGCGGGTACGTGTGGGCGCGGGCCGGTGTCCGGGCCCGGTCCGGTGTCGTCGGCGCGTCTCGGCTCCGCAGTGGCCACCTGAAGGCACTCCCCGTGTCCCGTCTCCTGCTTGCGGCCGCGTACGTCCCGTGCTCCTGACGACTCTCCACGGCCGCGTTTCCGCGACCCGGCGACCTGCCCCGTTTCGTGACGCTAACACGCACCCCGTCCGGCAGTCGCCGGACGGGGTGCGCGGTATGTGCCGACCTGTCCTGCCCGGGGTCAGCCGAGCCGGGTCAGCCGGGCCGTGAGACCGGGCTCCGCGAGGTCTTCCTGGAGGGCGACCGGTACCTCGACGGCGTCACCGCCGCTGCCGTCGCCGACGACGAGCGTACCGACCTCGGTGCCGGCCTTCGCCGTGTGCGGCACCGAACCGTCGCCGGGGCCGTCCAGCCGCAGCTTCACGGTCAGGCCGGACCAGCCGACGGCGGAGACGTCCTCGGTGGCGACCACCGGTGTGGTGCCGCCCAGACCGTCGTCGACGTGCCCGACGACATCGCCCTTGCGCACGAAGGTCTTCGAGGTGAGCGTGTCCTGCGCCGCCTCGATCAGCTTGCGCACGACGCCGGTGACCTCGTCGATGTTGGCGACGCCGTTCCGCCCGAACTGGCCGAGGGCCGCGCCGATGATCGTCCGGTTCTCGCCGCCGACGTTCTTCTCCGCGGCGAAGAGGATGTTGCCGCCGGCCGCGGTGGTGGTGCCGGTCTTGATGCCGATGGCCACGGTCGGAACGAGCCCGAAGTAGTTGTTCTGCTTCTCGCCGTTGAGGTCGACGTAGCTGGGCTGCTTGGAGATCTCCTTGAAGACCGGGTTCTCCATCGCGGCGCGGCCCAGCTTCACCAGGTCCTCGGCGGTGGAGACGGTCGTCTTGTCGAGGCCGCTGGGGTCCGTGTAGGTGGTGTTCTTCATCCCCAGCTCCTCGGCGGTCTTGTTCATCTTCGCGACGAACGCGTCCTCGGAGGCGCTGCCGGTGTCCCAGCGGGCCAGCAGCTTGGCGATGTTGTTGGCGGACGGCAGCATGACCGCCTGCAGTGCCTCGTACTCGGTGATCTTCTGTCCCTCGGAGACCCTCACCACCGACTCGTTCTCGGCCTTGCCGGTCTCGTAGTGCTTCTGCGCGGCCGCGTCGACGGTGATCTCCGGACCCTTCTCGCCCGGCTTCAGCGGGTGGTCGCGCAGGATCAGGTAGACCGTCATGACCTTGGCGATGCTGGCGATCGGCACGGGCTTCTGGTCGCCGGACGTGCCGAAGGTGCCGATGCCGTTGACGTCCATGGCCGCCTGCCCCTGACCGGGCCAGGGCATCGAGGGCTTGTCGCCCTCGAAGGAGAGGGTCTCCTGCGCGGTGAGGTGCAGCGTGGGCGCGGGCAGCGGGCGAACGGCCTGGACGATGCCGAACACGATCACCAGCAGCAGGACCAGCGGGGACCAGATCTTGACCCGGCGCACGGTCGTCCGCAGCGGGGTCTCCGGCGGCGGCGGGGTGTTCGTCAGCTCCGCCAGCAGGTCCAGCGGCGGCTTCGGCGGCAGCGGCTGCTGCGTGGTCCGCTCGGGGCCGATCTGCGGCACGGCCGCGGTGGCGTCGGCCGGGGTCGTACGGGGCTCCTCGGCGTCGGGCCGGGGGGACTGCGGGGACTGCGGGGACCGGGCGGGCAGCGCGGACGGAGAGGACTGCGCGGGGCCGGCGGGCGGTGCGGGCCGCGGAGGCTTGCGGGTCGCCGGGTCGTCCGGGTTCCGCAGCGCGACGAACTTGCTGGTGCGCTCGGACTCGCTCTCGGGCGCGGCCTTGCCGCTCGCCTTCCCCTCGCTCCCTTCGGCCTTCTTATCGGCCTTGTCAGCCTTGTCGGCCTTTTCGGTCTTGTCGCCCTCGTCCGTCTTCCGGTTCTTCGGGGCCGCGTCGCCCAGCTTCAGCATGGTCGTCGGCTGGTCGACGGCGGGCGCGGAGGGGCGCGGTGCCTTGAAGACGGCGGTGGGCTGGTCGACGGGGGTCTCGCCGGACTCGTCGGCGTCCTGGGCCTCGGGCTCGTCCTGTGCGGCAGGGGCGGGCTCGTCCTCGGCCGAGGGTGCCGCGCCCTCACGCCCGGGGCCGTCCGTGTCCTCGGCGGCGGGCGCGTCGGCGTCCTCGTCCGCGCGGGGCCGGTCGTCGTCGGCGTCGGCGGGGGCCTCGTCGACGCCCTCGGCGGCGTCCTGTGTCCCCTCCTGTGCCTCCGGCGTCTCCGGTGCGTCCACGGCGGCGTCGGCGTCCTCGCCGGACCGGGAAGCGGCGCTCCCGGCCTCGTGCCGGGTGTTCGCGGCCGCCCGCTCGTCCGCGGTCGCGACCCACGCCGCCACGGCCTCACGCAGCCGCCCGTCGCCGGACGTGTCCGACGGCTCCGCGGAGCGCTCCCCGGCGGACCCGTCCGCGCCGGCGTCACCCTCCGCGTCCGTCTCGTCGTCCGCCCCGGTGTCCGTGCCGGCATCCGCGCCGGTGTCCGCCGCCGGAACCGTCAGCACCCGGGTGGCCGTGTCCACACCCCCGTGGGACGTCGCCGCCCCGCCGGACTCCCCGGCCCCGGCGGAGGCCGCGGGCTTCGCGGCGTCGCGCGCCACCGCCAGCCGCGGATCACGCGCCTCGCTCGCCTCGGTCCTGGCCTCGGGAACCGGACCCGCGCTCCCCGACGTCGGTTCTTCCGACGACTCGCGCTGCTTCGACCTGTCGGGGGACTCGCCCGCCACCGATGCCTCCTCCATGCGCCGCACGTTCCGCGTGCGCTACCGAAACCATGTACCAGTGTCCTGTGTACGGGGGGAACCCACGCGGTAGACGAGAACGACATACCTACTGGTTCCACTACGAACCGGTCACGCACCCTCGACAGACCAATGTGAGAGGGGTCACCCTGTCTGTCATCCACGCGGGGAGGCATGGATGGGCAGGAGCCGCAGAACACTTCCGGAGGAGCTTCTGCTGCTGGCGTTGGACCCGACCACGGGTACCACCGCGCAGCCGCAGTCGCTCGACCTCGGTCTGGCCGGAGCACAGCTGGTGGAGCTGGCGCTGGCCGGACGAATAGCCCCAGACGGGGATCGTATCGCCGTGGTGGCCCCACGGCCGACCGGAGATCCGACACTGGACTGCGCGTTGGAGCTGCTGCGAAGGCGTGGCGCTCCCGTACGGGCGGTCCACTGGATAGGCGGGCCCCGGCTGGGGCTCCGCCAGACCTACCTCTCACATCTGGAACGGTGCGGCATGGTGCACGCCGTGGAAGGCCAGATGTGCGGAGTACTGCCGACGACTCGCTACCAGGCGACGGACACGGCGATCAGCCGGGAGATCAAGGCCCGGCTGGACTCGGCGATCCGCACCGGCGTACCGCCGGACCCGCGGACCGCGGCGCTCGCCGCGCTGGCCCACGCGGTCGGACTCGGCAAGCACCTCTACCCGGGCAACGAAGGACGCTCGTCGCGGTCCCGCCTGCGGGACCTCATCCGGCACGACCCCATGGGCGGCCTGGTGGCGCACGCGGTGATGGACGTCCAGAACGGTGCGGCGGCGCAGCCGCGCCGCAGCCCGGCGGCCGGCAGGCAGGCCGCGGGACCGGGGGCGAGGACCGCCCCGGAACCGGCCCGTGGCGTCCCGGCGCAGCCACGCCACGGGTCCATGGCGCGAGCGGCGGCCCACTGACCGACCGCACCCGCGCCACACGCGCCACCGGAACCGCACCACCGCAGCACCACACCGCGGCACCCGTACGACGCACCACCGCACCACGCACACGCACCACCGCACCGCCAGTCCCCGAGACCCGGTAACCGGGAGCCGCAGGGTCCGCGCGGGGCGGCGGGGCCGGCCGTACGTCCGGAACACCCGGACGGACACGGCACGGTCCCGCCGCCCCGCGCGGCCGCATGTGCGGATGTGACGGCAACGGACCCCAACCGTCCCCCGGGCGGCGGATATCGACCGTTTGCCAGCGGCGGAAAGCACCTTGGTGGCAGTCTGCTCAGCAGCAGATACGCAAAGTGGCAGGATGAGTCACGCAGCCGGAGGTGCACGTCCCGTGGCGTCCAATGTCAATCCCACCGTCAGGCGGCGCCGGCTGGGCCAGGAGCTGCGCAGGCTCCGTGAGCTCAAGGGCATGACGGCCGAGGAGGTGGCGGAGCGGCTGCTGGTCTCGCAGTCGAAGATCAGCCGCCTGGAGAACGGCCGGCGCAGCATCAGCCAGCGCGACGTCCGCGACCTGTGCGGGGTCTACGAGGTCGAGGACCAGCGGATCGTCGACTCGCTGATGCAGATGGCCAAGGACTCGCGCCAGCAGGGCTGGTGGCACGCCTTCGGGGACATCCCGTACAGCGTCTACATCGGCCTGGAGACCGACGCCGAGTCGCTGCGCACCTACGAACCCCAGATCATCACCGGCCTGTTGCAGACCCGTCCGTACGCCGAGGCGCTGATCCAGGGGGCGTTGCCCGAGACGTCGGTCGCCGACATCGAGAAGCGGGTCCAGGTCCGCATAAGGCGTCAGGAACGCATCACCACCGAGACCAACCCCCTGCGCCTGTGGGTCGTCCTCGACGAGGCGTCGCTGCACCGGGTGGTGGGCGGCAGGCAGGTGATGCGCGAACAGCTCGAGCACGTCGCCGAGATGTCGCAGCTGCCCCACATCACCGTGCAGGTGCTGCCGTACGACGTCGGGGCGCACCCCGGCATCAACGGCCAGTACTCCATCCTGGAGTTCACCGACACGGCCGACTCCAGCGTCGTGTACATCGAGGGCGTCACCAGCGACCTGTACCTGGAGAAGGCGCAGGACGTGCAGAAGTACACGGTGATGTACGAGCACCTGCGCGCCCAGGCCCTCAACGTGGAGCAGTCGCGTCAGCTCATCGAGGACACGGCGAAGAAGTACGCGCGCTGAGAAGTGGCGGGATGCTACACCCCGGTGCACCGGACCGGAGGCACCTGTGGAATATGCCATCCGGTCGGGTGAACGGCTTCTTCGGAGCGGAGAGCCAGCGAGTAGCGTCGATCACGCCAACGATCACACGACATTGGCGTACACCGTGCTGCGGGCGAACGTGCCCGCGGCGCGGCGACAGCAATCGGCAACTCGCCATCGGAGCAGACATGGCAATTCTTCAGGGCGCCACGGAATCTTGGACCAAGTCCTCCTACTCCGGAGGAAACGGCGCGTGCGTCGAGGTCAAGTCCCCGGTCGTGTCGGCGCTCGCCGTCCGCGACTCCAAGACCCCCGAGGGGCCGGTCCTGGCGTTCCCCGCGGACGCGTGGAACGCCTTCGTGACCTCGGTCAAGGAGTAACGACTCCGCGTACGACCGGACCGGTGCCGCCGGCCGGGCCCTCTCGTCCAGTTCGCCGACCTTGCCGAGAGGGCCCCGTCCACCCCGGCGGCACGGTCACCTCACCGGGAACGCCACGTCGCACACCGGGTCCTCCGGTCCGGCCGCGTCCCAGTCGGCGAAGTACACCTCACGGCACGGCCCGTCCACGGTCAGCCCTCTGGCGGCGATCCATGCCTCCACCGCCTCGAAGGCCGCCAGGATCTGCGGATGGGCCACCTGTGCCTTGGTGATCCGGGTGAAGGCCAGCCGCCGGGCCGGCTCCACCCGCACCCGTGTCTCCCACGCGCGTCCGTGCTCCTCCACCCACGCCCGCGCGGCCGCTTCGTCGGCGACCGGCACGCACGACTCCGCCGGACCGTCGCTCTCCATCGTCACCTCGGAGTGGTAGGCGACGAACGGCGCCGCCGTCACGCCCCCGCAGCCGCGGGCCGCCTCCTCCAGCCGCCCCAGCGAGGCACCGATCCACGTCGGCAGCTCGTCCGCCAGCGTGTGCCGCGTCTCGGTGATCAGCACCTGCCCGGGCACGTCCACCGTCTCGACCGCGAACTTCTCGTACACCTCGGAACTCCTTCCCGAAAGCCGTGCACGGAGGTACGCGGCGAGCGCCCGCTGTCCGGCGACCCGCGCCTCCACGTCCGCCCAGTACGCACCGAGCAGCGCGGCGGCGTCCGGGCCGTCGGCACGCACCACCTCGGCGATCTGGGCCAGCGGCATGTCCAGCTGCCGCAACAGGGCCACCAGCCGGGCGTGTTCGACCTGCCCGGCGCGGTAGTAGCGGTAACCGGTGACCTCGTCCACATGGGCGGGCGCCAGCAGGCCCAGACGGTCGTACAACCGCAGGGCCTTGGCCGACAGCCGGGCCCGCGCGGCGAACGCCCCGATGGTCAGCAACCCGTCGTCGCGTGCGTCGTCCACGTCGCCATCCTCCGTCACCGGGCGGCTCTTCCCGCCCGGCGACGACGAGGCTGGGCCCTGCCCCAGGGGGAAGGTCAACCGGCCCGTCCGGACAGACCGGTCAGCCGGCGAGGAGTTCCTCGACGGCCGCGACGACCTCCGCCGACTCCGGCTCGGTCTGCGGCGAGAAACGCGCCGCGACCTTGCCGTCCCGGCCGATCAGGAACTTCTCGAAGTTCCAGCGGACGTCCCCGCTGTGCCCCCCGGCGTCGGCGAAGCCGGTCAGGCGGTCGTACAGCGGATGCCGGTTCTCCCCGTTGACGTCCACCTTCTCGGTCATCGGGAAGGTCACCCCGTACCTCGCCGAGCAGAACTCGGCGATCTCCTCCGCGCTGCCGGGCTCCTGCCCCATGAACTGGTTGCACGGCACGCCGAGCACGATGAACCCCTGCTCCGCGTACCGCTCGTGCAGCCGTTCCAGGCCGGCGTACTGCGGGGTCAGCCCGCACTTGGAGGCCACGTTGACCACCAGCACGACCTTCCCGGCGTACCGGCCCAGACCGGCGTCCCCGCCCTGGAGGGCGCCGATTTCGACGTCGAGGGGGAGGCCGTCGTCACCGCGCGTGTTCTGTGAGCTCGTCATGGACGGATGCTAGTCCGGCGCCGTGCCTTCTCCGCCCGCCGCCTCGACGAGTGTCTCCCCGGCCGGCGTGCGCGAGTACAGCACCGACCGGCCCGCCCTCCCCCAGTGCTGAACGCCTGGGGCCCCCATCGCTCCACCAGCCCCGCGTCCAGCAGCACCCGCAGATGCCGTCCGACCGAACCGAGGCCCTGCCCGGTCACACCGACCAGCCGGCTGGTGCTCATGGGCGTGCCGAGCAGCGTCAGCACTCCCGCGAGGGCCGGCCCGAGCAGCGCGCCGAGGGCGGCGGGCACGCGCCGGGCCCCGCCGTCCGCGAGGGCGCCCGCGCACGGACAGACCGCCGCGTACCGCTCGGGCTCTTCCCACGACACCCAGCCGTGCCGCTGCGGAGCGACCGGCACGAGGATCAGCTCGGCGCCGGACAGCTCGCGGGGCGGGTACGGGTTCAGATTGATCTGGAGCCGGTTGTCGCCACGCCTGTGCCTGCTGCTCGCGACCGGCCTGCACGGCACGGCGGCCTGCCTCGCCCCGCGGCTGACCCGCCGCCCGCCACGCGCCGCCGGCCGCCCCTCCGTGCGGGCCACCTGGCGCGCCAACGCCCTGCTGTGGTCCGCCCGACCCCGCCGCCACGTCTACCTGGCCCTGTGGATCCCCAACGGCCTCGTCGTCGGCTGCGAGTCCCTCTACGTCTCCTACGACCCCCACGCCGCAGGCACCCTGTTCGCCTGCGCCGCGCTGGGCATGATCGCCGGGGACGTGACGGTCGGACGGCTGCTGCCGGCCCGGCTGCGCCCGCGCCTCCCTCGCGGTGACGTTCACCCTGACGGCGGCGAGCCGGCGGGACGCTCCCGACGGCGGCCTGCTGCCGACGCGGGCGGCGGTGCGGTCCGCGTAGGGACGGGGCCCGGGTGTCGTCAGTGGCTGTGGCCGGGCAGCCGGAACCGGTGGGGCCGGTGGGCCGCCTCGCGGGGACGGTCCGCCGTGTCCCCCATGGTGCCGGCGCGGTCCTCGCCCACCGGGCGGCCGGCCCGCTCGTCGCGCTCCGACGCGGCCCGCGCGGCGGCCGCCCGGTTCCCGCGCCGCTTCTTGCTGCGGTGACGCGCCAGCACCGCTCCGGCCGTCAGCATCCACAGGCCAAGGCCGAAGATCAGCGTCAGCGCGACACCGCCCAGGAACGCCCCGAGCGTGTTGATCGTGAACGGCTCGCTCCCCAGCAGGGACACCGTGTACTCGGGCCCGCCGGACAGGTTGTACGCGATCAGCAGACCCGCGAAGGCGGCGGCGCCCGCCATGAGCAGAAGACCCAGCAACACCATGGTTCTCACCTCGTCGTACGCCGTGCGGCGTGAGGGGATGTGCTCCGAACGGGTTACCAGAGAGCGAGGGTGATAAAACGCCGCATACTGCTCATGTCCGTACTTGCTCCGTACTCGCTCCCAGGGCATGGCGGGCGTGAGGGTGGCGGCGGATGGGTACTGGTGTCGAACCTTTCACCCGCACGAGGCAAAATCTGTCACGACCGATGTAGACATGCGTCAATGGCAGCGTTAATCTGTTGGCTGTACTCAAGAAGGTCAGTGAGGCGTGGCAGAGGCGAACTGCCCGCAGGATCCACAGGACAGAGGCCGGTATCGCAGTGAACCGGCCGGTGGTGTTACAACTCCCTCGGGGCCTTGGTGCCGTACGGCACCAAGGCCCCTCGACGCATTCCCCCATCAGAGGTGCAGATGACCGCAGAAACCCCGCTCGACCGTATCGACGACGACGACTACCCCGCCTACACCATGGGACGAGCGGCGGAGATGCTCGGCACCACGCCCGCTTTCCTGCGGGCCCTCGGCGAGGCCCGGCTGATCACGCCCCTGCGCTCGGAGGGCGGCCACCGCCGCTACTCCCGCTACCAGCTGCGTATCGCAGCCCGTGCCCGCGAGATGGTCGACCAGGGCACCTCCATCGAGGCGGCCTGCCGCATCATCATCCTGGAGGACCAGCTCGAAGAGGCCCTGCGCATCAACGAGGAACTGCGACGCGGCGACGTCGGGGCCGGCGCGTCCGGCACTTCCCGTACTTCTCGCACGTAATGCCACCGTCCCGGAGTGCCCAGGACGGGCCGCGCATAGAATTCGGACCCATGCCTAAGCCTGACGAGCTGATCGTTGACATCGCCACCCTCGTGGAGTCCGGGCGGAACAGTCGGATGTCCCTGACCGTGGTCACCGGAGGCGCCGTCATCACCGGCCGCCTGGCTCCCGAAGCCGTGTGGCGGCAGAGGGTGTCGGAGGTGCTGACGGACTCCTCCGACCTGAGCGAGTTCTCCGCCGTCTTCGACGCCCCCGTGAAGCAGGACGGACCGCCCACGCATCTGCACTTCCACGTCGCCCGGATCCTGCAGGGCACGGTGGGCATCCCGGAGACGGGCGGGATGTACCGGGTGGCGATCGAGGACGTCAGCGCCTGGACCGTCGGCGACTTCAGCTACTCCGACCACTGAGGACCACTGAACCGCCGCACCGCCGAACCGCCGCACCGCCGAGCAGCCGGCCGCCGTGCCGGGACGGCACGGCGAACGGTGAGGGCCCCGCAGGCGCATGCCTGCGGGGCCCTCACCGTTGCCGGCTCACCGGTGTTCCCGTCCCGCTCCGCCCGGGGAGACGCGTACACGGGAGCCCCGGGCCCTGCGGAAATCCGCCGGAGTGTGTCTACGCCCCCGCGGCCGCACGCAGGCCCCCGGACCGCCCGGCCGACGGGGAGACCGAGGCGGGACGGCGCCGCCCGCGCGAGGCGGAGCCGCGCTTCTTGACGCGTTCGGCCACCGGCGCGGTGATGACGACCGGGACACCGGAGGGGGCCTGGGCCCCGGTGATGCGCTGCAGGGCCTCGCCGCCGGCCCGGACCTGGGTGGTCTGCGGGACGATGCCGGCCGTCGCCATCAGGCGCGTCATGGCGCGCCGCTGGTTCGGGGTGACCAGGGTGACGACGCTGCCGGACTCGCCGGCGCGGGCGGTGCGGCCGCCGCGGTGCAGGTAGTCCTTGTGGTCGGTCGGCGGATCGACGTTGACGACCAGGTCGAGGCTGTCGACGTGGATGCCGCGCGCCGCGACGTTGGTCGCCACCAGCACACCGACGTGCCCGCTCTTGAACTGCGCGAGCGTGCGGGTGCGCTGCGGCTGCGACTTCCCTCCGTGCAGGGCGGCGGCCCGTACCCCGCTGTTCAGCAGGTGCTCGGTGAGGCGGTCGACGGCGTGCTTGGTGTCCAGGAACATGATCACGCGGCCGTCGCGCGCGGCGATCTCGGTGGTGGCCTCGTGCTTGTCGGCGCCGTGGACGTGGAGCACGTGGTGCTCCATCGTCGTCACCGCGCCCGCCGACGGATCGACGGAGTGCACGACGGGGTCGTTCAGGTACCGGCGCACGAGCAGATCGACGTTGCGGTCGAGCGTGGCCGAGAACAGCATGCGCTGCCCCTCGGGACGCACCTGGTCGAGCAGGTCGGTGACCTGGGGCATGAACCCCATGTCGGCCATCTGGTCCGCCTCGTCGAGAACGGTGGTCCCGACCTGGTCCAGCCGGCAGTCACCGCGCTCGATGAGGTCCTTGAGACGCCCGGGGGTGGCGACGACGATCTCGGCACCGCCGCGCAGCGCACTGGCCTGCCGGCCGATCGGCATCCCGCCCACCACCGTCGCCAGCCGCAGCTTCACGGAACGGGCGTACGGCGTGAGCGCGTCGGTGACCTGCTGCGCCAGCTCGCGCGTCGGTACGAGGACCAGCGTCAGCGGCTGCCGGGGCTCGGCGCGCCGCCCGGCCGTACGGGCCAGCAGGGCCAGCCCGAAGGCGAGGGTCTTGCCGGAACCGGTGCGGCCCCGGCCGAGGACGTCGCGGCCGGCGAGGGAGTTCGGCAGCGTCGCGGCCTGGATCGGGAACGGCACGGCCACGCCCTGCCGGCCGAGCTCGACGAGCAGCTCCGCGGGCATGTCGAGCTCGGCGAAGTCCGTCACCGCGGGCAGCGCCGGGGTGAGCGTGTGCGGGAGGGCGAACTCGCCCTGCGGTGCGGCGGGGCGCCGGCCACGGCCGCCACCGGCTCCGCCTCCGCCGGCGCGGAACGGCCTCGAAGGCGCCGTGCCGGTGCCGCGGGGGCTGCCGCCGCGGGCGCGGGCGGAACGTTCGTTCGTACGGGTGTGGTTCATGCGGAACCTTCCTCGATGCGGCACATATCAAGGAATTCCCGCAGCGGAAAGCGGCACGGAGAATTGCAAGAATGAGCCGAATGAAATGCGAAAGCGATCTGGCCGCCGATGGTCCGTGCGGGCGCAGACGCTGAAACGGGTGACGTGCGGGAGTGTGATATCCGGCCGCCCGGCCGTGCAGGCGCGGCCACGAAGGGACGTATGTGTCCACGTACCCCTGGTGAAAGGCCGGCCCCGTGTGCGGCGGTCCCCAAGAATCCCTGCCGGTCATCCCTGCCGGTCGTTCCTGCTTGCCGTCCGCAGGGGAAAACACTGCGGAACATGCACGCAGCTGGGGCCCGCACCCCAAAGGATGCGGGCCCCAGCTGCAGTTATGCGCGCCGGCGTCAGGCGAGAACGATGTTCTCGGCCGTCGGGCCCTTCTGGCCCTGCGCGATGTCGAAGTTGACCTTCTGGCCTTCGAGCAGCTCACGGAAGCCCTGGGCGGCGATGTTCGAGTAGTGGGCGAACACGTCGGGGCCGCCACCGTCCTGCTCGATGAAGCCGAAGCCCTTTTCCGCGTTGAACCACTTCACGGTACCAGCAGCCATGTCATTTCTCCTTCGGGGCAGTGCGTCGACATCCGCCTTGTGCGGACACCGTGTCGCCGCGATGATCAACCCGCCCGGAAAAAGACCGGAAATACACAATCGCTTCCGGCGGCACGGAGGCCGTCCGGGAGCGATTGAAGTTTCGGGAACCACAACTGCAACTGAGAACGACAGTAGCACGATGCGGCACCCGGTGCGGCGCTCGATGAGCAAGGAATAATTCCCCTCAGTCCGCTCCTGCAGGGAAACTGCCCACGCGTCCCGCCAAATTCTTACTCGGCGGATACAGATAGAGAAATAACCCCGTGTGCGGATCGCGCAGGACCACGTGGCACGAGGTCCTGCGCAGCGGCGGACAGAGCAGCGGCGAGCGGGAACGGCCCGGCAGCGGGCGAACGGCCCGGCGGCCGGGGGAACGGACCAGTGGCCGGGGGAACGGCCCGGTGTCCCTCCGCGTCGTTCCTCTCCGGGGGCGCGGCGGTCGTGTCCCGGGAAAGAGGGGACCGGATGCGCACCGACGGCTTCGCCGAGTGGGTCGGGCGGTTCGAGGACGAGCGTGAGCGCAGACGCGCCCAGGGCGATCCGGACTGGAGCCGGACCGCGACGCTCCATCCGGCGGTGTGGGCCGGCATCCAGCGCTTCCAGGTCGGCGAGGACGGTGACGGCGCCGACCTCGTCGGCAAGGCGGAACGGGCCGGCGACGCCGACTACACGCGGGCGGTCCGGCTCTTCGTCGCCGAGGAGCAGAACCACGCCCGTCTGCTCGCCCGGCTGCTGGCCGCGGGCGGCGTGCCGACCCTGACCGGCCACTGGAGTGACACGGCCTTCGTACGGCTCCGGCGCCTCATGGGCCTCCGTACGGAACTGCTGGTGCTGATGATCGCGGAAGTGGTGGCCCTGCGTTACTACCGGGCCCTGCGCGACGGCACCGACGACGCGCTCACCACGGACGTGGCGGGACGGATACTCGCCGACGAGCAACGCCACGTCCCGTTCCACTGCGAACGCCTGCACGCCTCCCTCGCGGAGCTGCCCCGCGCGATGCGCCGCCCGGTGATGACCCTGTGGCGCCTCCTGCTGCTCGCGGCCTCCCTCGTCGTCGCCACCGACCACGGCCCGGCACTGCGCAGGCTGCACGTCGGACGCCGGCGATTCGTGGCCGACGTCATGGCGTCGTCCCGCACGGTGGTCTCCGCGGTGCTGGCACCCCGCCCGGACACACGGACGAGCGCGGGCCTCCCTCCGGCCGGGCCATGAGCAGTGGCCGACGAGGGGCGAGCCCCGAAGCCCGTGACTCCGCAGGACGACCGCACTCCTGGAGTCCGCGGCTGCGGCACTCCGCCGCTGCCGCCCCTCACACCAGCTCCGTCTCCCACGGCTCGAAGGGCGGCTCGACCACGTAGCCGGGATCGCAGACCATGCGAACCCACTGGGCGGCGCGGTACTGGGCGTCGTCATGGTTGACGACCTCGCCCCGCTCGTCCACCCGCAGGACGTTGGCGAAGATCGCGAAGACCTGCTCCAGCGCCGAGCCGTAGGCCATGAGCTCCGGCTTGTAGTCGATGCCGTCCAGCAGCTCCACGTCGAGAGTGCCGTTGGCGAGGTAGAAGGCGAACAGACGGATCGACCCACGGACGTCTGCCGGCAGATGGTGTTCCATCAGCTCATGATCCCGGAGCGGGGGTGCGAAGTCACCGGTCCGGAAGATCGCCTGCGCACACCCGCTTGAGGAGTGCGATCCGAGCGCGGTCCGACTGTTGTCGTCGACCGGCGCGACGGCCGGCGGGATTCGCTGGTGTGTGTCCCCGTCCGACGGCGTTGATGTCAGCTGTGGACGATGGATGCCTTCTCGTCCGTGGCTCCGGCCAGACCGATCGGCGAAGGCCGTTCCCGGCCGCTACGGCTGAGGGTGTGCCGGCACAAGCCTTCAGCCGTTCAGGTGTCACCCTGTAGCACCGGGCGCTACCTTGGGTGATATGGGCGTTCAGCCTGAGATCACCCAACGGGATCTACGCAGCCGGTCCCGAGAGATCATGGATGCCATACAGGGCGGTCAGTCGTTCACCGTCACCCGCGACGGACATCCGATCGGCGAGCTCGTCCCGCTGCGTCGACGCCGTCGGTTCGTCTCCCGCCAGGAGTTCGCCGCGATGTCCAGGACCGCTCCCGGCATCGACCTGGACAGGTTCCGCGCCGATCAGGACGCCACGGCCGACGCCTACCTGGACGATCCCTATGACCGCTGACCGCCCGACGCATCAGCAGGGCCTCCTCGACACCAACATCATGATCCTGCGCCGCTGGGTGGCCCCGAGGAGCTACCGGACGAAATGGCGATCACCGTCGTCACCCTGGCCGAGTTGTCCGCCGGCCCGCACGAGGTGCGTCGCAACGACGAACAGAGCGGTTACGACGAACACGCCGAACGCGCCCGCAGGCTCGACGTCCTGCAACGCGCCGAGAACGAGTTCGATCCCATCCCCTTCGATGCCGAAGCGGCCCGCATCTACGGCCGTATCCGCGCCGCAGTGATCGGCGCCGGCCGCAAGCCACGTCGTCGGGTGGCCGACCTGATGATCGCTGCCATCGCCGTGGCTGAGAACCTTCCCCTCTTCACCGCCAACCCCGACGACTTCAAAGGCCTGGACGACCTTCTCACCGTCGTGCCGGTCACCCGCCCGAGGGTGCCCCACGAAGGCTGACGGCGGGGTGGTGCGGTGCGAGCACACCGGGCACGGCTGTGATCACACAGCAGGGCCGGCCCGAGGGACCAAGCCCTTCGAACCGGCCCTGCGCCGTGTGCCGTGTGCCGTGTGCCGTGTGCCCCGGCAGGATGCGAACCTGCGTCACCCGCTTCAGGAGATCCCTCCGGGTGGGGCTGTGACCTGGGGAAACGGTCACCGTTGAGTGCTTGACGTGGAGAAATACGCCTCGCCGGTTCTCACCCGTTCGCGGTACTTCCCGGCCTCATGTGTGCCGTAGATGTGCTGCGGACGGCCGGCGTTTCGGGATCGTCAGGGCAGGATCCCGGCCAGGCCGGCCGCCCTTCGGTCTGCCGACAGGCCGGTCCCACGGCTGCGGCAGGCGGTGTGGCTCTCGGAGGGCTGAGCGGACGGACCGGACGCCGTTAACCTGGGGCCGGTAGAAGCCCCGTCGCGACATTCGACACGGCGGGGCGGGCCGTGGAGGTCTGCGACACGGTCATGGCGGCCGACGCCTACGTCCTCTCCTGCCGACTCCCGGCAACCTGATCAGCGAGACCCAGCCAGGAGGGCATAAAGGCACGGTTCGATGACATGCGTAAACGCATCTCTTCGGCTTTTGCCGGTTCTCGGTGTTTCCCATCCTCACGTGTGCTGGATCTGTGTCGGCCCCGGCCGTCCTGGAATGTCTATCGAGTGAGTTTCGCCGGGTCGATGGTGAGGGGGAACGGCTCGTCGATCCGGACGGTCCGGCCCGGCAGGATGGTGGCCAGGTCACGGTAGCCCGGGCCATTGCGCACAGTGGTGTGGAGGGTAGGAGAGGGCTCCAGGTCGATGCGCCAGTAGTGATCGATACCGGCCGCGGCGTACAGGGCGGGCTTGAGTTTGCGGTCGGTGAGGCGGGTGGCCGGTGAGGCGATCTCGACGACGAGGAGCACGGCAGCGTTGTCGAGGACGACGCCCGCCTCGGCGGCTGCTTCGGCGTCCGCCACGACCAGGTCGAGGATGAGCAGGCCGTCGGGCACGCTGATGTTCACGGCTTCCAGGACCTCGACATCCGCACCGGCCTCTTCGGCGGCCTGCTCCAGCAGGGCGGCGAGACGGCGGGAAGCCCGCTGGTGGGGCACGCTGGGGGCGGGAGACATCAGCAGTGCCCCTCCGACGAGCTCGACCCGCTGATGCGTGTCCTCGCCGAGAGCGAGGACATCGTCCAGGGTCCAGGGGCCCACGTGGTCGTACGCGACACGCATGCCTCCACCCACCTTCCGATGCCTGTGACCATGGTGGCAGCTGCACGGCTTCATTCGCGCCCTGTCGCCAGTGCTTCGGCCGCCGCTGAAGAAAACCGGCCGAGTTCCACCGCCCCCGCCCTCTCAGGAGCGCGGGGTTGCTTGCGTGCCGGCCGACCTGAGGGAACGCCTTGATCGTTCAGGGGGTATTCAGGGGACGGAGCCGCGTAATAAAGGCGTATCCAGCCTGTCGGCAACACGTGGGCAGACTGGGAACAGTGGGCACAAGGAAGGCCCCGGACCGCATCTGACCTGCGGTTTCCGGGGCCTTTACCCTGGTCGGCCTGGTGCCCCCGGCAGGATTCGAACCTGCGACACCCGCTTTAGGAGAGCGGTGCTCTATCCCCTGAGCTACGAAGGCGGAGCGTGTTGCGTGGTGGCACGGTGCTGCTGTGTCACCGCGGACAGTGTAGCGGGTGACGTTGCCGGGGGAAGGCGGCCCGGGGGCCGGTCGTCCGTCGTCCGGTCCGGGCTCACCTGCGGGTGATGCGGACCTGGTGGTCGCCTTTCAGATTCGCGCCCGAGACCGTGATCCTGATGCCCCGGCGCGGGTCCTCGAAGGTCTCGCCGGGGGTGAAGGCGGCGTCCGAGAGTTCGGCGTGGACGTTGGGGCTGCGGGTGCAGCCTCCGCTGTCCCTGCGGGAGTCGTAGACCCTCACCGGGCCCATCCCGGTGTCCACGTCGGCGTCGATCCGGTAGATCAGCACGCCCTCGCGGCAGACGGCCTCGTCGTTGCCGTCGCGGGTGCGCAGCTCGACGGCGTAGCCGGTCTTCCCGTCGAGGGGGACGACGACGAGCTTGTCGCCGCCCTTGCGGGCCAGCGGCGTCAGTGTGTACTGCGTCGTGCCGGGCGCCGACGCGCAGTGCACCTGGGAGGGGTCCAGCCAGCCCAGCTTCCACTTGTGCCAGCCGAGCAGGTCGTTGTTGGCGCCCCAGTCCTCGCTCATGATGTCCCAGTGGCCGACCGCGCCGCCGCCCTCCTGGGTGTAGAGGTCGGGCAGGCCGAAGACGTGGCCGTTCTCGTGGGGCAGGACGCGGTAGCCGGTCTTCTCGTAGGAGCCGGAGCCGTCGTCCTGGCGGGAGTAGACGAAGGACGCGTTCGCCACCGGGACGCCGTCGGCGACCGGGGCCTCGGCGTTGCCGGCGAAGGTCACGGACAGCACGGTGTCCAGGGCGGAGGGGCCGGCGTTCGGGGTGACGAGCACGTTCAGCAGGTCGTACGCGCGGAAGTCCACCTCCGCGTCGGCCACCGACACCAGGTCCTTGACCAGTTCGCGGTAGCCGGGGTCGAAGGGGGCGCCGCGCTCTATGCCGTACTCGGCGAACGGCCTGGGCATGCGCAGCCAGTCGCGGACCGGTGTCTCGGGGCGGTAGTCGAGGCGGCCGTAGGAGCTGGTGCGGAACCACTGGCGGGTCTGCGGGAAGAACTCGGCGAAGCGGTCCATCGCGCTGCCCTCGCCGGGGGCGTCGGAGAAGTCGATCATCAGGTTGAGGGCGCGGACGGTGCCGGTGGAGCGGACGTAGCCGGGGGCGGTCGGGACGCCCTCCGACATCTGGATCTCGGAGCCGCCGCTGATCATGCAGGGGCCGTGGGCGGAGGAGCGGGACAGGGTGGCCGGGCCCGGGCCGGACGACGCGGTCTCGGGGGCGAGAGGGCCGGTGCCCGCCGAGGTGCTGACCGCGAGCGTCAGCAGGGCGACGGTGGCCAGCGCGGCCGGCCGGCGCGGGCGTATCCGACGGCTCGGCGGCTGCGCCTGCATGCGGACCTCCCGGGCCACGGCAGCCGCCGGTCACCGGCTGCACCCCTGCGATCACCCTGTGCCGGGGCGGGCGCGGACGCGCGTTGGAGCGGCCCGATCGTGGGTTTCCCGCGGGTAGCTCCCGGCGGGGTCCGGGGGAGCGGCATTCGCTCCGCGCCGCGGGGTACGGGCGGCCCCGGGCACCCCCCCCTGCGGATGTGACGCAGGTCACTGGGAAAGGTGGCGGTGGGGGAAATAACCGGGGAGCGTCTCCCCGTTTACCCCTGTGTCCGAGCGAAGCGGGGAGTCTCTCCCCGGATCGCGTCGGATCATGCCGGATCGTGGCAGCGGGCCTCTCAGGTCTCATACGTGCCACGCGCTTCACAGCTCTACAGCCCCACCGACGTGCCGACGGCACGGTCGGTCCCGTCCGTCCGAGGAGTACGCCGTGCAGACCGCCACCCCCGTACCGCGCAAGGTGACCCGGCCCCGCGCCGACGCCCTGCGCAACCGGGAGCGGATCGTCACCGCCGCCCGGGAGATGTTCGTCGAGCACGGTCCCGATGTGCCGCTCGACGAGATCGCCCGCCGGGCCGGCGTCGGCAACGCCACGGTGTACCGCAACTTCCCCGACCGGGACGCCCTCGTCCGCGAGGTCGTCTGCTCGGTCATGGACCGCACCGCACGGGCCGCCGAGCTCGCGCTCGCGGAGACCGGCGACGCGTTCGAGGCGCTGGAGCGCTTCGCGCACGCCGCCGCCGACGAGCGGATCAGCGCCCTGTGCCCGATGGTGAGCAGCACGTTCGACCAGCACCACCCCGACCTGGAGGCCGCGCGCGGCCGGGTGGAGCAGCTCGTCGCCGAGGTCATGGCACGGGCGACGGCGGCCGGACAGCTCCGCCCCGACGTGGGCGTGGGCGACCTGATGATCGCCGTGGCCCAGCTCAGCCGGCCCCCGGCCGGTACCGAGTGTCTGCGCGCCGACCGGTTCGTCCACCGCCATCTCCAGCTGTTCCTGGACGGGCTGCGGCCGCCCGCCCGCTCCGTCCTGCCGGGAACGGCCATGACCATGGAGGATCTCCGGCGCCCCTGCGACTAGTACGTACCGCGGCCGCGTGCTGCGACCGGTACGCGACCGCGTCCGGCGTCGGCGCCGGCCGCGTACACCGGTGCAAGAACCGGTGCCGGAGCCGGACTTGAACCGGCACCGGTGCGTTCCGGTGGCTTTCCAGGACCTTCCCGATCCGTTTCCCGACAACCCGACATCCGGACATCCGGGCGTCCGCCCGGCGGGCGAACGTCCCCGCGGCCGTCACCGTGGACGCGCCGTCCCTTTCGCTTTCTCTCTGCCGTTCTTCCGCTCTTCCGTTCTTCCGACAACAACGTCCCGAAGTGGGTATCTCCATGTCCGAAACAGCCGTCAAGGCTCCCGGCGTCCCGGACGCCGGCCGCTGGAAGGCGCTCGTCTTCATCGCGCTCGCCCAGTTGATGGTCGTTCTCGACTCGACCATCGTGAACATCGCCCTGCCCTCGGCGCAGCAGGACCTCGGCATCTCCGACGGCAACCGGCAGTGGGTCGTCACGGCCTACGCCCTCGCCTTCGGCGGTCTGCTGCTGTTCGGCGGCCGGATAGCCGACCTGTGGGGACGCAAGCGGACCTTCGTGCTCGGTCTGGCCGGTTTCGCCGCCGCCTCCGCGCTCGGCGGCGCGGCCACCAACGAGGCGATGATGTTCGGCTCCCGCGCCCTCCAGGGCGTGTTCGGCGCCCTGCTCGCGCCCGCCGCGCTGTCCCTGCTCGCCGTGATGTTCACGGACGCCAAGGAGCGCGCCAAGGCGTTCGGCATCTACGGCGCGATCGCCGGTGGCGGTGCGGCCGTCGGTCTGATCCTCGGCGGTTTCCTCACCGAGTACCTGAACTGGCGCTGGACCTTCTTCGTCAACGTGCCGTTCGCCGTCGTCGCCGCGGTCGGCGCGTACCTGGTCGTCCGTGAGCCCGAGGGCGGCCGCAACCGCTCCCCGCTCGACGTCCCCGGCGTGATCCTGTCCACCCTCGGCCTGGTCGCGCTCGTCTACGGCTTCACCCGCGCCGAGTCGGCCGGCTGGAGCGACGGCCTGACGATCGGCATGTTCGTCGGCTCGGTCGTGCTGCTGGCCGCCTTCGTACTGGTCGAGAGCCGGGTCAAGGCCCCGCTGCTGCCGCTGCGCGTGGTCACCGACCGCAGCCGCGGCGGTATCTACCTCTCGCTGGGCCTCGCCATCATCGGCATGTTCGGGCTGTTCCTCTTCCTGACCTACTACCTGCAGATCGTGAAGGGCTACTCGCCGGTGAAGACCGGCTTCGCCTTCATGCCCATGGTCGTGGGCATGATCACGGGCTCCACCCAGATCGGCGCCCGGCTGATGACCCGCGTCGCGCCCCGTCTGCTGATGGGCCCCGGCTTCCTGGTCGCCGCCGTCGGCATGCTGCTGCTGACGCAGCTGGAGGTCGGCACCTCCTACGCCGCGGTGCTGCTGCCCGGCATGCTGCTGCTCGGCCTCGGCATGGGTACGGCGTTCATGCCGGCCATGTCCCTGGCCACCCAGGGCGTCCAGCCGCGGGACTCGGGCGTGGCCTCCGCGATGGTCAACACCTCGCAGCAGGTGGGCGGCGCGATCGGCACGGCCCTGCTGAACACGATCGCCGCCTCGGCCACCACGTCCTACATCGCCGACCACATCGGCGGCGCGCGTGTCCGGTCCCAGCAGGAACTGGTCCGGCTGGAGGGCATGGTGCACGGTTACACCAGCGCCATCTGGTTCGCCGTCGGCATCCTCGTCGCCGCCGGCCTGATCGCGCTGACCTTCGTCAACGCCGGCCGTCCGGGCAGCACGCCCGTCACGGGGTCCGGTTCCGGCGAGGGCGCGGAGGACGAGCTGCCGGTGCCGGTCGTCGCCCACTGACACCGGCCGGTGACACCCCTCGGGACCTGAGCGCCACCCGCACCACCCGTGCGCAGGGGAGGGGACGCCCCGTACGCACGGTTCCCCGCGGACCTGCCCGGCCGCCTGAGCGACCCCGGTCCGCTCAGCGCAGCCAGGGCAGGTCCGCGCCCGCTCCGGCGGGCTGGAGACCCTCGGCGATGATCCGCATGATCTCGCCGAGGGACTTCTGCTGTTCGGGGGTGAGCCGGTCGAACACGGCCTGGCGCACGGCGTCCACGTGCCCCGGCGCGGTCCGCCTCAGGACCGCGTACCCCTCGTCCGTGAGCACCGCGAACTGGCCGCGCTTGTCGGACGGGCAGTTCTCGCGGCGGACCCAGCCGCTCTTCTCCAGGCGGGCGACCGCGTGCGAGAGACGGGAACGGGTGATCTTCGCGTGCTTGGCCAGTTCCGTCATCCGCAGGCGCCGCCGCGGGGACTCGGCGAGCTCGACCAGCAGCCCGTAGTAGACGTGCGGCATGCCCGCGTCGCGCTGGAGCTGACGGTCGAGGTGGTCCTCGAGGAGGGTGACGGCCTGGATGTAGGAGCGCCACACGAGCTGCTCCTCGTCGGTGAGCCAGCGGGGCTGGGGCTCCTCTGCGGGGGACGGGATGGGTGCCGTATTCATGTATTCCACCCTACGAGATGGTTTCTTGAAGGTTAAACAAAAAAGGTCCGTGGCAACCCCGGACCGGCGCATGCCGTCTTCAGGGTGGGGGGCGGGTGGGGGTCCCGGGCGGGGAGGTGGCGCCGGAAGTGACGGGCGTCTCACATGCGCAGGGGTGGCGGGGGTCGACGGGGGTGGGAGGGGCACCCGTGAATCCCGTTCTGACCTGGGTGTCCGCACGCCCCGTCGGCACCGGTTCTCCGTGTGTGGCGGGACAGGGTACTGCATGATCAGAAAAATCGGGGGGCGGGTTGGGAATTCTGTCCGGATTCCAGTCGTTGTTTCCATCGGATGCAGGGCACCCGAGGAGAGTCCCGAGGGAGTCCGGAGACGGATTCCGACCCAGCACAGACGGAGATCCGGAGACCCACCCCGCACAGTGCCGAACGTCCGCAGGACCGTCCGCTGAACCACTCATCGCAAGGGAGCACGCATGGCAACCCGTGCCGTCGCCCGTCGTAAGTCCGCCACCGGCGGGACGACCGACAGGGCAACCAGCGTCCGCGCAGGCGGCGGCGAGCTCGCCGACCGCGATCTGGTCGGCATGTACCTCGACGAGATCGCCCGGACGCCCCTGCTCGACGCCGCCAAGGAGGTCGAGCTGTCCCAGACCATCGAGGCGGGTGTGTTCGCACGGCAGGTCCTCGAAGGCTACGAGGAGACCGGGGCGGACGCCACCCGGGAGGAGCTCCAGGCACTGGTCGACGCGGGCGAGCGGGCGAAGGACGTCTTCATCCGTTCCAACCTCCGCCTGGTCGTCGCGGTCGCCCGCCGGTACCCGCGCAGCGGCCTGCCGCTCCTCGACCTGATCCAGGAGGGCAACGCCGGCCTGGTCCGCGCGGTCGAGAAGTTCGACTACCGCAAGGGTTTCAAGTTCTCCACGTACGCCACCTGGTGGATCCGCCAGGCCATCACCCGCTCCATCGCCGACCAGTCGCGCACCATCCGGCTGCCCGTCCACCTGGTGGAGGAGCTGGGCCGGATCCGGCGCGTGCAGCGCGAGTTCAACCGCGAGCACGGCCGTGAGCCGGAGCCCGCGGAGATCGCCGCCGAGCTCGGTTCCACGCCGGAGCGCGTCACCGACGTGCTCGACTGGGCCCGCGACCCCGTCTCGCTGAACATGGCGGTGGACGACGAGGGCGAGACCCAGTTCGGCGACCTGCTGGAGGACACCTCCGCCGTGTCGCCCGAGCAGTCCGTGATGACCCTGCTGCGCAGCGAGGAACTGGACGACCTGATCGGCCGCCTCGACCCGCGCACGGCCTCCATCATCAAGATGCGCTACGGCATCGACGACGGCCGCGAGCGCACCCTCACCGAGGTCGGCAAGGAGCACGGGCTCACCCGTGAGCGGATCCGGCAGATCGAGAAGCACGCGCTGCTGGAGCTGAAGAAGCTCGCCCGGGACACCGGCTTCGAGGCGGCGGCCTGACCGTCCCGGGTCCGGCGCGAACACGGCCGTACGACCCCGCATCAACCGGCGGAGTCCGGGAACAAGAATCCCGGACCCGGCGGTTCGGGCCCGGAACCCGGCCCGGACCGCGCACACTGGACCATGTCCCGACGCACTCCCCCCGGCGCCGGGACCTTCCCGAGCCGGGCTCGGCGCTCCTCCCCCCCCGGAGCGCCGGGCCCGGCTCTTGCCGTACCGGTGGCACGGGGTGCGGGGGCGGGGGAGTCCGGGCGGGCTACGCCGGTGGCTGTCCGGCCGCGCGGCCCAGGCGGGCTCCCAGCTCCGCCGCGCAGCGCACCAGCTCCGGTGGTTCCTGCACCCGGAACTCCACACCGAGCATGGCCAGCCGTACCGCCGTCCACTGCACCGCGTCCGACACGGTTGCGCGCAGGACGCAGGACTCCCCGTCGTCCAGCGGCTGCGGTGTCCCGAGCCAGCCCGGCAGCCGGGCCGCGACGGTGGCCGCCGGCGCGGCGAAGGTGACCACCAGCTCGTAGGACTCGGAACGCCGCTGCATCGACCGGCGCAGATACTCCGCCGCGCTCCCCGTCGGCAG
Organism: Streptomyces sp. NPDC006384; assembly: GCF_042870695.1. NCBI lineage: Bacteria > Bacillati > Actinomycetota > Actinomycetes > Kitasatosporales > Streptomycetaceae > Streptomyces > Streptomyces sp. NPDC006384. The sequence continues at coordinate 206,888 of NZ_JBIAHR010000003.1, read as the reverse complement.
TTCCCGCGGAGCGAACCGCGCCCCGGTCGCGAACGGCTCGCTCACCCGGTCCACCCGGAAGGTCCGCCAGTCGTCGCGGTCGAGGTCGTAGGCGACCAGGTACCAGCGCCGTCCCGTCGACACCAGCCGGTACGGCTCCGTCAGGCGCCGTGACTCGCTGCCGTCCCCGGCGCGGTAGGCGAACCGCAGCCGCTCCCGCCCGGCCACCGTGGAGGCCATGACGGTCAGCGTCTCGGGGGCGATGCTCGGCCCGTCCCCGCTGGTCAGCGGCGTGGTCGCGGCCTGGAGGGTGGTCACGCGGTGCCGCAGCCTGGACGGCAGCACCTGCTCCAGCTTGGCCAGCGCCCGCACCGACGCCTCGTCCAGCCCCTCCACCGCGTGGCCCGCCCCGGCGCGCAGGCCGACCGCGATGGCGACCGCCTCCTCGTCGTCGAGCACGAGCGGCGGCAGCGCCTTGCCCGCGACGAGCCGGTAGCCGCCCTCGGAACCCATGGTCGCCTGTACGGGATAGCCCAGGTCGCGCAGCCGTTCTATGTCCCGCCGGACCGTGCGGCGGGAGACCCCGAGCCGGTCGGCGAGCTCGCCGCCGGGCCATTCGCGGGGCGTCTGGAGGAGGGACAGGAGCGTCAGGAGCCGAGCCGGAGTGTCCGTCGTCATGCGTCCGAGGATGCCGCAGAACTAGGACACGAACCGTCCTACTGGGCGCATAGCTTGCCCGCATGACCTTCACGCAGACCTCGGACACCACCGTGGACCCGTCCCCGGGCCCGAACCCGAACCCGGACCCGGACCCGAACCCGGACCCGGACCTGGATCCGGCCCCGGGCCCGGACCGGCCCGCGGCGGCCGGCGACCGCCGGCGCTGGTTCGCCCTCGCGATCGTGATGACGGCGGCGTTCATGGACCTCGTCGACGTCACGATCGTCAACATCGCGATCCCGTCGATCCGGCACGGCGAGGGCGCCTCCTTCAGCCAGATCCAGTGGATCACCGCCGGTTACGCCCTCGCCTTCGCGGCCGGCCTGATCACCGGCGGACGGCTCGGCGACATCCACGGCCGCAAGCGGGTGTTCCTGATCGGCGTCGGCGGCTTCACCGTGGCGTCCGCGCTGTGCGGCCTCGCCGTGAACCCGGAGATGCTGGTCGCCTCCCGCCTCCTCCAGGGCGCCATGGCCGCGCTGATGGTGCCGCAGGTGCTGTCGATCGTGCACGCCACCTTCCCGGCGCACGAACGGGGCAAGGTGTTCGGGCTGTTCGGCGCGGTCGTCGGACTCGGTGCCGTGTCCGGGCCGCTGCTGGGCGCCCTGCTCACCGAGTGGAACCTCTTCGGGCTGGAATGGCGGCCCATCTTCCTGATCAACCTGCCGGTCGGCATCGCCGGCCTGATCCTCGGCAGCCGCTTCATCACCGAGTCCAGGGCCCCGCGCGCCCTCAGGCTGGACCTGGTCGGCGTCGCCCTGGTCACCCTCGGCCTGCTGATGCTGATCTACCCGCTGACCCGGGGCCGCGAGCTGGGCTGGCCGCTGTGGGGACACGTGTCGATGGCCGGCGCGTTCGTGGTCCTCGCGGTGCTGGTGGCGTACGAGCGGCGCAAGAGCGCGCGGGACGGGTCCCCGCTGGTCGAGCTGTCGCTGTTCCGGGTGAAGAGCTTCGCGGCGGGCATCGCCGTACAGACCGTCTTCGGGGTCGGGCTCGGCATCTTCTTCCTGGTGTGGACCCTGTACATGCAGGAGGGCCTCGGCTGGACCCCGTTGCGGGCCGGGCTGACGGGCGTGCCGTTCTCGGTCGCGGTGTCCGTGGCGGCGGGCGTGTCGGTGCAGAAGCTGGTCCCGCGCTTCGGGCGCAAGGTGCTCCAGGCGGGCGCGCTGGTGATGGCCACCGGGGTGCTGCTCTACATCTGGGAGGCCGGCCGGTACGGACCCGGCATCACGTCCTGGCAGATGGCGCTGCCCCTGGTCGTCATGGGCGCCGGCATGGGGCTGATCGTCGCCCCGCTGACGGACGCGGTGCTGTCCCAGGTGCCGCGCGAGCACGCCGGGGCCGCGTCCGGGCTGATCAACACCGTGCAGCAGATGGGCAACGCGCTCGGACTGGGCCTGGTGTCGGTGGTCTTCTTCGGCACGATGGACGACCACACGGCCGGACCGGCCGCCGGGGAGGCCGTCGGGACGGCCTACGCGGACGCCTTCCAGAACGCGCTGGGCTGGGTGGCCGCGGTGCTGGCCGCCATCTTCCTGCTGATGTTCGCCCTGCCCCGGCGGCCGGCCCGGCACGTGGAGGGCGCGGCGGCCGGGGAGGAGCCCGCGGAGGCGGAGAAGAGTCCCGCACTCGTCTGACGGCCGGGTGGCGCACGGCGGATGCGGGGACACGGGTGGGGCCCGGCGCTTCGGTGCCGGGCCCCACCCGCGTCCCGCCGCCTTCGGCGCCACTTCCCACGCGCATGCCCGTTCATGCCCGTTCCTGTCTGTTCGCTTCCGCTTTCCTGTTTACATTCCGGAAAACCGGGCGTAGCCTCCGGTGAAACCACATGTTCGGGCGCAAGCGGAGGTGAACAGGCATGTACGCACCGGAGCGGCAGCAGGAGATCCTCCGGCTCGCCCGGGACGGCGGCCGGGTGGACGTCGTGTCGCTGGCCGAGGAGTTCCAGGTGACGGCGGAGACCATCCGCCGCGACCTCAAGACCCTCGACCGCGCCGGCCTGCTCCGCCGGGTGCACGGGGGCGCGATCCCCGCCGGGCGCCTCGACTTCGAGCCGGACCTCGCCGAGCGCGAGTCCACGGCGGCCGGCGAGAAGGAGCGCATCGCCAGGGCGGCCCTCGCGGAGCTGCCCGCCGAGGGCACCGTCGTCCTCGACGCCGGTTCGACGGTGGCAGGCCTGGCCGCCGCCCTCCCGAGGGAGACACGGCTCACCGTCGTCACCCACAGCCTGCCCGTCGCGGCCCGCCTCGCCGACCACCCCGGCATCCAGCTCCACCTGGTCGGAGGGCGCGTGCGGCACCGTACGCGCGCCGCCGTGGACGCCTGGGCGCTGCGCGCGTACGGCGAGATCCGCGCCGACGTGGCCCTGGTGGCCGCCAACGGCTTCTCCGCCGAGCACGGCCTGACCACCCCCGACCTCGCCGAGGCCGCCGTCAAACGGGCCGCCGTCGCCGCCGCCCGGCGCGTGGTGCTGCTCGCCGACTCCTCCAAGCACGGCCAGGAGCACTTCGCCCGCTTCGCCGCCCTGAGCGACGTGGACCTGCTGATCACCGACAGCGGGCTGAGCCCCGACGACGCCGCCGCCATCGAGCACGGCGGCACGGAAGTAGTACGCGCATGATCCTCACGGTCACCCCCAACCCGTCCCTGGACCGCACCTACGAGGTCCCCTCCCTCGACCGCGGCGAGGTCGTCCGCGCCACCGGCGAACGCGTGGACCCGGGAGGCAAGGGCGTGAACGTCTCGCGCGCGGTCACCGCCGCCGGCCGGCGCACCGTCGCCGTGCTGCCCCTCGGCGGCGCCCCGGGCGCGCTCGTCGCCGACCTGCTCGACGCACAGGGCATCGAGGTCGCGCCGGTGCCGATCGCCGGGGCCACCCGCTCCAACATCGCGCTCGCCGAGGCCGACGGCGTCCTCACGAAGATCAACGCCCCCGGCCCCGAACTGACGCCGGCCGAACAGGAACTCCTCCTGGAGACCGTACGGCGCCAGTCGCGCGGCGCCGACTGGATCGCCTGCTGCGGCAGCCTGCCCCGCGGACTCGCCCCGTCCTGGTACGCCGCCCTGGTCGCCCGGGCGCACGCCGCCGGTGTCCGCATCGCCCTGGACACCTCCGGGCCCGCCCTGCGGGAGGCGCTGCGCGAGCGGCCCGACGTGGTCAAGCCGAACGCCGAGGAGCTCGCCGAGGCCGTCGGACGTCCCCTGACCACCGTCGGCGACGCCCTGAAGGCCGCCGAGGAACTGCGCGCACTGGGCGCCCGTGCCGTGCTCGCCAGCCTGGGCGCCGACGGCCAGCTGCTCGTGGACGACGCGGGCACCTGGTTCGGCGGCGCCCGCGTGGACGCCGTACGCAGCAACGTCGGCGCCGGTGACTCCTCGCTCGCCGGCTTCCTCGTCGCCGGCGGCGGCGGGCCGGACGCCCTCGCCTCCGCCGTCGCGCACGGCGCCGCGGCCGTCCGGCTCCCCGGCAGCGTCATGCCGACACCGGCCGACCTGGACCCGGCCGCGGTGACCGTCACGGCCGAGGTGCCGGTGGACCGCGCGCTGAGGGAGCCGGTGTCATGACCGGTCCGCGCGGCCTTTCCGCTTCCCGCCTCCGTACCCCCGTCTCCTCCCCCGTCCCCACCCTCGCCCGTCACTCCGTGTTCCGGGCGACACGCGAGCTAAGGAGCCCGCGATGAGCGACATGATCACCGCGGACCTGGTCGACCTCGACCTGTCCGCCGACACCAAGGAAGCGGCGGCCCGCGCCCTCGCCGAACGCATGGCGGCCCAGGGCCGGGTGACCGACCTGGAGGGCTTCCTCGCCGACGTCGCCGCCCGCGAGGCGCAGATGCCGACCGGCCTGGACGGCGGCATCGGCATCCCGCACTGCCGCAGCGAGCACGTCACCGAGCCGACCTTCGCCTTCGGCCGCAGCACGCCCGGCATCGACTTCGGCGCGGCGGACGGCCCGGCCGACCTGATCTTCCTGATCGCCGCTCCGGCGGGCGCCGACGACGCGCACCTGACGATCCTGTCCTCCCTGGCCCGGCAGCTGATGAACGCCGAGTTCACGGCCGCGCTCCGCTCGGTGGGCGACGCCGCGGCCGCCGCGGCGCTGATCCGCGGGGAGGAACCGGCCGCGGCCGGTGAGGGCACCACCGGCGAGGACGCCGTCGCCGAGGGCACCACAGGCGAGGGCGCCACCGGCGAGGACTTCGCCGGCGAGGACTCCGTGGCGGGCTCGGCGGCGGCCTCCGCCGAGCCCGCCACGGGCAGCACGGAGACCGGCGGGGCCGGCACCCCGGGCGACGGTGCGGCGGAGCCCGGGCGGCCCTTCCGCATCGTCGCCGTCACCTCCTGCCCCACCGGCATCGCCCACACCTACATGGCGGCCGAGTCGCTGGAGAACGCGGCCCGCGAGGCGGGCGTCGAACTCACCGTCGAGACCCAGGGATCGGCCGGCTTCACCCGGCTGGACCCGGCGGTGATCGAGGCGGCGGACGGCGTGATCTTCGCCCACGACGTGCCCGTGCGCGACAAGGACCGCTTCGCCGGGAAGCCCACCGTCGACACCGGCGTCAAGGCGGCCATCAACCGCCCCGGCGAACTGATCACCGAGGTCCGCGGAAAGGCGGCCCGAGGCGAGGTCACCACCGCCTCCCCGGGAGCGACGCCCGTCGAACGCGGCGGCGAATCCGGCGACGGTTACGGCACCAAGCTGCGCACCTGGCTGATGTCCGGCGTCAGTTACATGGTCCCGTTCGTCGCGGCGGGCGGTCTGCTCATCGCCCTCGGCTTCGCGATCGGCGGCTACGAGATCGACAAGGCGCCGTCGGTGATGGACCACTTCGTGTGGTCGCAGGCCGACAGCTGGGCGGCGCTGCTGTTCCAGATCGGCGGCGTGGCCTTCGGCTTCCTCGTCCCGGTCCTGGCCGGATACATCGCCTACGGCATGGCCGACCGGCCCGGTCTCGTCCCCGGGTTCGTCGGCGGTTCCATCGCGCTGACCATCAACGCGGGCTTCCTCGGCGGTCTGGCGGCCGGCCTGATCTCCGGTGCCGTGGTGATGGCGATCCAGCGGGCGCGGATACCGGCGGCGCTGCGCGGCATCATGCCGGTGGTGGTGATCCCGCTGATCTCCTCGGCGATCGTCGGATTCCTGATGTTCGTCGTCATCGGCAAGCCCATCGCGTCCGCGCAGAAGGCGATGACCGACTGGCTGAGCGGACTGTCCGGCACCAACGCCGTCCTGCTCGGCGCGCTGCTCGGCCTGATGATGTGCGTCGACCTCGGCGGCCCGGTCAACAAGGTCGCCTACGCCTTCGCCACCTCCGGCATCGCGGTCGCCGACCCCAGTGGTCCGGCGATGAAGATCATGGCGGCGGCCATGGCGGCCGGTATGGTCCCGCCACTGGCGATGGCCCTGGCCACGACCGTGCGCGGCCGGCTCTTCGACACCACCGAGCGTGAGAACGGCAAGGCGGCCTGGGTGCTGGGCGCGTCCTTCATCTCCGAGGGCGCGATCCCGTTCGCCGCCGCCGACCCGCTGCGGGTCATCCCCGCCTCGATGGCGGGCGGCGCGCTCACCGGCGCCCTGTCGATGGCCTTCGGCGCGACGCTGCGCGCCCCGCACGGCGGCGTCTTCGTGGTCCCGCTGGTGGGCAACCCGCTGCTCTACCTGGTCGCCGTCGCGGCCGGCGTGTGCGTCACCACGGCCCTGGTGATCGTCCTCAAGGGCCTGCGCGGGCAGGCGCCCGGAGCGACGGCCCCGGGTGCCGACGGCGCCGACGCGTCCGCCCCGGCCGCGGGAACGAAGCGGCCGGTGGCGGCCTGAGACGGCGCCGCCCCGCAGGCACCGTGCGACGCGGCCGGGCCGGGACCGACCAGGACCCCGCCCGGCCGCGGCATGTCCCCCCGGCCCGCGGCTCACTGCCCGCGGTGTGCGGCTCACGGCCCGCTGCCCGTTTGCCCGCTGCCCGTTTGCCCGCGGCTCGTGGTCCGGGCCGCCCGTACGTCAGGAGACCTGCGCGGCCCGGTCCTCCATGGCCCGGCGGGCCGCGTCCTCGTCGGCGTACACCTCGCACATGTGCCGCCCGTCGGGGGTGGCCGTGTGCTCGACCTCCCAGAGGGAGACCTCGACGCCGTCACCGAGCAGGAAGGCGTGCTCGTAGAGGGAGAAGCCGATCCCCGCCCGGCCCGTGCGGCAGGGGCTGCCGAAGGCCTGCGTGATCCGGTGCGCGGTCGCCGTGGCCAGCAGGGCGGCGGTGTCCGCCCCGGGCCGGTCCGTGTTCTCCGCGCGGCGCAGCAGCCGGCGGGCGTGGTCCGCCGCACCGCCCTGGACGTACGCGTGCCGGGGGGCGGGGTAGGGGACCGGGGACATCCGCACCTGCACCGGCAGTTCGAAGTCGGGCGTCTCCGGGGGCAGCGCCAGCCGGGCGGTGGCCGCGCGCAGCTCCTCCTCGTCGACGTACACCTCGTGCTGCGCCTCGCCGCCGGGAGCGGTGTTGTGCACGAGCTCCCAGAGTGTGAGCGCCGAACCGTCGGCGAGCAGCCAGGTGTGCCGGTACGTCTCGCGGTGCAGGCCCGCGCTGTGGTGCGCGGAGTGCAGCGAACCGTCGTACGCCAGCGCGCAGTCCAGCTGCCGTATCGTCTCGTCGGGCAGCTCGAACGAGTTCAGGGCGCGGCCGAGCAGCCGCATGAGGTGCTCCTCCGGAGACCCGGGGGACTCGGATGGTTCGTACGCTGCCGTGTCGTACGGAACGCTCAAGGTTTCTCCCGGCGTTGCTGCATGTCACCTTGTGGGTGCATACCGTAGCCCCTCGGTCGGACATCGTGTCCGGGAACCGGGAAAACGTACGCACGAAAAACGCGCGGGCCGCGCGAGGGGTTCCCGCGCGACCCGATGAACCGTCAGGAAGCCGTGGTCAAAGGGGTGCCGGCGCGGTCAGACAGCGCTGCCGGCGACCCACTCGCCCCAGCCCATGTTCCAGCCGTTGAGGCCGTTGTCGGGCTTGATGGTGTCGTCCGGGGAGTTCTTGACGATCACGAGGTCTCCGACGAGGGAGTTGTCGTAGAACCACTTGCCCGGTGTGTCGCCCCGGCCGCCCTGGACGTCCCGCAGACCTATGCAGCCGTGGCTGGTGCCCTGGGCGCCGAAGGGCGGGTTGCTCTTGCTGTACCAGTAGTTGCCGTGGATGAAGGTGCCGCTGGTGCTCAGCCGCATCGCGTGCGGCACGTCCGGGATGTCGTACTCGCCGCCGAAACCGACCGTCGAGCCGTCCATGTGCGTCTGCAGGGACTTCTCGGAGATCACCATCTGCCCGTTGTACGTCGGGTTCTCGGCGCTGCCCGCGGAGATCGGGACCGACTTGAGTGTCCTGCCGTCGCGTACGACCGTCATGGTCTGCGTGTCGACGTCGACCGTGGAGACCTGTGAACGGCCCACGGTGAAGGTGACGGTCTTCTTCTGCACGCCGAAGACGCCGTTCGCGCCCTCCACCCCGTCCAGGTCGATCTTCATCGTGACCTTGGAGCCGGCCTTCCAGTACTCCTCGGGACGGAAGTCGAGCCGCTGCGAGCCGAACCAGTGCCCGACCACCTTCTGCCCGCTGCTGGAGGTGACCGTGATGTGCGACTGCACGGCCTTCCTGTCGCTGATCTCCTTGTCGAACTTGAACGACACCGGCATGCCCACGCCCACCGTGGTGCCCTCGTCCGGGGTGTACGTGCCGATGAAGCTGTTGGCCGGGGAGACGGTGGTGAAGGTCGCGTCGGCCGCGGACGGCAGCCCGTTCGTGTCCTTCGCGCTCGCGCTGATCCGGTACTTCGTGCCGCGCTCCAGCTGCTCCTTCGGCTTCCAGCTCGTGCCGTCGGCGGACAGCGTCCCCGGTACGGACGCGCCCGTGCCCGCCACCGTCATCCGCACCTCGGTCAGCCTGCCGTCGGTGACCTTCACGCCGGTCGCGTTGATCGACGCGCCGGTCGAACCGTCCTTCGCGGAGATCACGACCTTCGCCGCGGAGGTCCTGACCGAGCCGGCGCCGTCCTTGCCGGCGCCGTCGCCCTCGGCGCCGGCGCTCGCGCTGCCGCCGCAGGCGGTGAGGGTGAGGGCACCGGCCACCAGGGCGGCACAGGCCACCAGTGCGCGTCGCGCTGACATGTCCGGCGTTGTCACGGGCTGCTCCAGGTTCGCATGAGGTGCTGTTCGCTTCAGCCCTGGAGAGGTGACGGGCGGCCGGCGAGGTTCCCACCGACCATCGGAAAAGCCGATCGGTGACAGAATCGCGACAAAGGCCCTCCCCCGACGAGCAGTTGCCCACCCCCGCCCCGTGCCCACCCCCGCCCGGTGCCTGCTCCGCCCGCGACTGCTGCGGCGGCGGCTGTGGCTCCCCGGCGCCCGTCCTCGCTACGGCACCCCGCCCTCGCCTCCGTACAGCTCACCGTAGGACGGCCACGTCCCGCCGGGTCCGTCCACCGGTACGGCGGCGCGCACCGCGCGCACGATCGCCCGGGTCACCACGTCCGCGCCCGCCGCCAGCACCTCGTTGAACCCGAGCGGCCGCCCCTCGTCCAGGGAACGGTCCCCGGTCGCCAGGGTGAAGACCGTGTCCCCGTCGTTGAGCAGATGCACCGGCCGTACGGCGCGTGCGATGCCGTCGTGCGCCGTGCCGGCGAGCTTCTGCGCCTGCGCCTTGGACAGGCCGGCGTCGGTGGCGACCACGGCGAGCGTGGTGTTGAGCGGGGGCGGTGCGTTCCGCGCCGCGGCCTCGGCGAGACGCCGCCGCGCCGCCTCGTGCACGTCCGCCGCCGGATACGCCACACGCCGTCCCTCGAACAACTCCCCGTACAGCACTCCCGTTTCCGGATTCACCGCCGAGCCCACCGCGTTGGCCACCACCAGCGCGGCCACCGTGATCCCCGAGTCCAGCACGGTGCTCGCGGTGCCGATCCCGCCCTTCAGGAGACCGACCACGGCCCCCGTGCCGGCCCCGACACAGCCCTCGGCCACGGGCGCGCCCGGCGCGCTCGCGTGGGCCGCCTCGACGGCAGCCCGGCCGGTGGCCGCGTCCGGCCTGGCCCGGAAGTCACCGCCGCGCCCCAGGTCGAAGACGCAGGCGGCGGGCACCACCGGCACCACGTGCGCCGGGTCCGGCCCGACGCGTACTCCGCGTCCCCGTTCCTCCAGCCAGGCCATCACACCGGACGCCGCGTCGAGCCCGTAGGCGCTGCCGCCGGTCAGCACCACCGCCTCGACCTCCCGCACCAGGTTGCGCGGATCGAGCGCGTCGGTCTCCTTGGTGCCGGGGCCTCCGCCGCGCACGTCCACCGCGGCGACCGCCCCGCCCTTTGGCGCCAGCACCACCGTCGTCCCCGTGAGCCACCCGCCGCCGGTGCGCGTCGCATGCCCGACGCGGATCCCGGGGACGTCCGTCAGTGCGTCGACAGTCATGGGTCTCCTCCGTGGAAGCTCCGCCGTTCACGGCGGGAAGGAGAGCCGTACCCTGGAGGGATGAGTACCACGCCCGCACCCGAGCCGCGCACGCCGAAGCCCGCGCTGGTCTTCGACGACCCGCTCGACCAGCAGTCCTCGGACGACACCGACCGTGGGTGGGGCGAGCGGCAGGAGAGCGACGGCGCGGCCGATCTGAAGCGCTTCCTGGACGAGAAGCCGCCCCACCACCTGTGAGCCGCGCCGGCGACCGTCCGTCGTCGGCGGTCCCGTCCCCCTACGAACGGTCGTGGCCCGCACCGCGCTGCGCCACCAGCGCGTCGCGGATCTCCTTGAGCACCTCCAGCTCGGACATCTCGACGACCTCCTGCGCGCCCTCCCGCGCCTTGCGGCGGGCCTCCTGGCGGGCCAGGTACCTGGACATGGGCAGCACCATCAGGAAGTAGACGACCGCCGCGGTGATCAGGAACGACAGGGTGGCGCCGAGCACCGAGCCCCACAGGATCCGGACGCCGGTCGCGCTGTCGCCGGTACCGGTGCACGGGCCCTTGAGACAGGAGCTGTAACTGTCCAGGTTCTGCGTGCCGAACGCGCCGACCAGCGGATTGATGATGCCCTTCACCACCGAGTTGACGATGTTGGTGAAGGCGGCGCCGATGACCACCGCGACCGCCAGATCGACGACGTTCCCGCGCATCAGGAAGGCCTTGAAGCCCTGCAGGACGCTCGATTCCCTCTTCTCGCTCACCTCGACGGCACTCCTCACATGAACAGGTTGTGGAACAAAACGCTCCGCAACCTATGCCGATGCCGGGCAGTGCTGTCCAATCCACTGACACCATCGAGGGACTTGACATTGTCAGCACAATGTCACCGCCAGCCGCGCCCGGCTTCCCGCGCCGACCAGCCGGTGCGCGGTCGAGGGCGGCACCGACAGCACGACCAGCGCCCCGGCACCCGGCGCCGCGGTCTCCGGCGCCGCGATTTCCGGTGCCGCCTCCGCCGGCTTCGGCACCTTCACCACCAGAGCACTTCGTGCGATCACCGACGCGTCGCCGCCCACGCCACCCGCCCCGTCCTCGGTCGCGACGACGTCGACCCGGTCGCCCGGCGCCAGCAGCCGCACCGTCGCGGCGTCGGCGATCCTTACGGGCGCCGCCACCGTCCGCGCGGCCGGCCGCTCACGCGCCCCGTCGGCCACCGGATGCCCGCGCGCCCGGCCGGCGCCCTGCGCGCCCGCGTCCCGGGCGCCCGGGAGCGGGCCCGCCGCCACCAGCGCCGCCGCGGTGACCGCGAGCCCGGCGGCCACGGCCCGCCGCCGCTGCCGCACCAGCCGGTGCAGCCCGTGACGTCCGCCGCGCACCCGCACCGGATCGAAGAGCGGCACCTCGCGGACGGGCGGCGTGTCGGCGCCGAGCGGAAGGGGGAAGGGAACGGCGGAACGGGACACGGTGACCACCACCTGTGACGGGGGAACGGCTTGCCCACCCACGATGGGGCCTCACGCCGTCTTCCGCCGGAGCCTGTGGACCACCGGCCGGTCGGGGAAAACCCCCTCACCCGAACGGGACGTTCCGCACACCCGCCCCGACGGCGCCCCGCACCGCCACGCCCCGCACCGCCACGCCCCGCCCCGCCGCGTCCGTGCCCCGCCGCGTCCGTGCCTGTTGCCCGTGCCCGTACCTGTTACGGCAGCGTGATCCCCGGATCCATCCCGCCCAGCGCCTGCCCGCACGGGCAGTCCCGCTCTTCGGTGGCCGGCAGCGCCGCCACCGCGTCGAAGAGCACGCCCCGCAGCCGGTCGACGTTGGCGGCGAAGACCCGCAGCACCTCCTCGTGCGAGACGCCCTCGCCGCTCCCGGCCCCGGCGTCGAGGTCGGTGACGAGGGTCAGGGAGGTGTAGCAGAGCTCCAGCTCACGGGCGAGCGCGGCCTCCGGATGGCCGGTCATGCCGACCACCGACCAGCCCTGCGCCCGGTGCCACAGCGATTCCGCGCGGGTCCCGAAACGCGGTCCCTCGACCACGACGAGGGTCCCGCCGTCCACCGGCTCCCACTCCCGGCCCCGCGCCGCCTTCAGCGCGGCGGCCCGCCCGGTGGGGCAGTACGGGTCGGCCAGCGACACGTGCACCACCTTGGGCACCGTGCCGTCCGGCAGCGGCATCCCGTCGAAGTACGTCGAGGGACGGGACCGCGTACGGTCGACGAACTGGTCCGGCACCAGCAGCGTGCCCGGCCCGTACTCGGGGCGCAGGCCGCCCACCGCGCAGGGACCGAGGACCTGGCGCACGCCGACCGAGCGCAGCGCCCACAGGTTGGCCCGGTAGTTGATCCGGTGCGGCGGCAGATGGTGGCCGCGTCCGTGCCGGGGGAGGAAGGCGACCCGCCGGCCGGCGACCTCGCCGAGGAAGAGGGAGTCACTGGGCGGCCCGTACGGGGTGTCCACCCGGACCTCGCTCACGTCGTCGAGGAAGGAGTAGAAACCGGAGCCGCCGATCACGCCGATCTCGGCGTCAGCCTTGTTCGCCATGGCCGCAGCCTAGCCGGGCCCGTACAACGCCGAGGACCCCGTCGTCGGACGACGACAGGGTCTCGGGGGAAGTCCTGGGAGCCTTACGCGGCGGTGCTGCTGGAGGCCGACGAAGCCGAGGACGACGAACCGGCGCTCGACGACGAGCCCGAGCCCGAGTCCGAGGACGACGACTTCGAGGACGACGCCGGCGAGCTGCTGGACGAGCTGCCGCGGCTGTCGTTGCGGTAGAAGCCGGAGCCCTTGAAGACGATGCCGACCGCGGAGAACACCTTCTTCAGGCGCCCCTGGCAGTTCGGGCACTCGGTCAGGGCGTCGTCGGTGAACTTCTGCACCGCCTCGAGGCCCTCGCCGCACTCGGTGCACTGGTACTGGTACGTCGGCACTGTCTTCCTCCTGGCACTCTCACTCGATGAGTGCTAACGACGCTCCATACTGACGTATTCCGCAGGATCAGTCCACTGCGGCGGACCCGCGGTGACCGACGCCACGTGCGGACGTGCCGCCGCCGGGCGGTGTCGCCAGCCGCGAGCGCAGGGCCACCAGCACCACCAGCGCGAGCACCGTGCCGCCCATCGGCACCAGGAATCCGGCGCCGTCCCAGAGGCGGTCCTCCAGCTGCCCGGCGATCGTGACGGCCGCCGCCTGGCCGAGCGCCACGGCGCCGGTCAGCCAGGTGAACGCCTCTGTGCGGGCGCCCGCCGGGACCAGGTCCTCGACCAGCGTGTAGCCGGTGACCAGGGCGGGTGCGACGCACACGCCGACGAGCAGGCCGAGGCCGGCCAGCAGGAGCAGCGAGTGCGCGGCCCACAGGCCGGAGGCGGTCAGGGCGAGGGCGGTGTAGCCGACGAGGAGGCGCCGCTGCGGGGACGCCTTCCAGGCGATGGCGCCGCAGGCCAGGCCGGAGAGCATGTTGCCCGCGGCGAAGACGCCGTACAGGACGCCGTTCATGCCGGGCTCGCCGACCGACTCGGTGAACGCGGCCAGCGAGACCTGCATGCCGCCGAAGACCGCACCGATACCCAGGAAGATCACCGCCAGTACGCGCACGCCGGGCACGCGCAGCGCCGGGACGTGCTCCGCGCGCTCGTGGCCGCCGTCACCGCCGCCGACCCGCGGCTGGGTGCCCTTCTGCGCGGCGAACAGCAGGCCGCCCACCAGGGTCAGCGCGGACTCGGTGACCAGGCCGGCGGCCGGGTCCACGCCCGTGCACAGGGCGGTCGCCACCAGCGGACCGAGGACGAAGGTCAGCTCGTCCGTGACGGACTCGAAGGCCGCGGCCGTGCTCATCAGCGGGGAGCCGCCCAGCTTCACGCCCCAGCGGGCGCGCACCATGGGCCCGATCTGCGGCACCGAGGCGCCGGTCGGCACGGCCGCCGCGAACAGCGTCCACAGGGGGGCGTCCGTGAGCGCGAGCGCGGTCAGGGCCAGGCCGGACGCGGTGTGCACCAGTACGCCGGGGAGCAGGACGGCACGCTGTCCGAAGCGGTCGGCGAGCCGCCCGCCGAAGGGGGCGAACAGGGCCATGGAGACACCGGTGACGGCGGCCACGGCGCCCGCGACGCCGTACGAGCCGGTGGTGTGCTGCACGAGCAGCACGAGGGAGATCGTCAGCATGGCGAACGGCTGGCGCGCGGCGAAGCCCGGCAGCAGGAACGTCCAGGCGCCGCGGGTGCGCAGCAGCTGCCCGTATCCGGGGCGGGAGGAGGCGGTCTTCCGCTTCCCCTCCGGCGACTTCTTCGAGGAGGTGACCGTGGATGCCACGGCCCGTGCCTTTCTGCCGCCTGGTGGCGCCGGTCCCGCGTCGTGGCTGTGGCCTTGCGGCCGTCGCCCCGTGACTGTCGCCGTGCGGCGGAGACCTCGTGGCCGACGCCACACGGCTGTCGCCGTGCGGGGCGCCGGGAGCGCCGAGAGCTGTCCTCTTGCGCGGACTGCGGTAGATACCGGGGCCCGCCTCACGGGGCGTTCCGGCCGCCATACGGTCGCGCCAGCTCTGCTTCAGGCAGAGTTGGTCCGATCAGATGCGGCCTTCATCCTACAGGCGACCACCGGGTCCGTGACCTGTGAGAGCGCACACCCGCCGCCCCTCTCACCCGCCCCTTCACCTGCCCTTCGTGCCCGTCCCCGTCCCCGTGGTGCCCAGCCAGCCGGCGAGCTTGCCGCCCTGGCCGACGGCGCGCAGCCGGGCCTCGGCCGCGTCCCGGACGGGGTCGGTGGCGACCACGAGGAGCTCGTCGCCGCGCCGCAGCCCCGTCGTCGGCAGCGGGACGAACGACTTCCCGTCCCGCACGACCAGGGTGACGGCGCTGCCGGCGGGCAGCCGCAGCTCGCTGACCTCGACGCCGTGCATCCGGGAGCCCTCGGGGATCGTGACGGACAGCAGGTGCCCGCGCAGCCGCTCCAGGGGCGCCGACTCGATGCCGAGGTCGGCGGCCTCGTCGCCCTTGCCCAGGTGCAGCTTGCGGGCCAGCCAGGGCAGCGTCGGGCCCTGGACCAGGGTGTAGACGGCGACCAGGACGAAGACGACGTTGAAGATCCGGCGGCTGCCCTCGACGCCCTCCACCATGGGGATGGTCGCCAGGACGATGGGCACGGCGCCGCGCAGCCCGGCCCAGGACATCAGGGCCTGTTCCTGCCAGGGCACCCGGAAGGGCAGCTGGCACAGCACGACGCTCAGCGGGCGGGCCACCATGGTCAGCACCAGTCCGATGACCAGCGCGGGGACGATGTCGTCGCCGAGCTCGTGCGGGGTGACCAGCAGGCCGAGCAGCACGAACATGCCGATCTGGGCGATCCAGCCGAGCCCGTCGGCGAAGCCGCGGGTGGCGGGCCAGTGCGGCAGCCGGGAGTTGCCCATGACCATCGAGGCCAGGTAGACGGCGAGGAAGCCGCTGCCGTGCGCCATGGCGCCGGCCGCGTAGGCGGCGACGGCGATGGCCATGACGGCGATCGGGTACAGACCGGAGGCGGGCAGCGCCACGTGCCGCAGCCCCCACGAGCCCAGCCAGCCCACCGCGACCCCGATGGCGGCGCCGATGGCCAGCTCCAGGGCGATCTCGCCGAGCAGCACGTACCAGTGCTCGATCGGGCCGGCCGTGGAGAAGGCGACGACGAGGATGACCACCGGGGCGTCGTTGAAGCCCGACTCGGCCTCCAGCGTGCCCGTGATGCGCGAGGGCAGCGGGATCCTGCGCAGTACGGAGAAGACGGCCGCCGCGTCCGTGGAGGACACCACCGCGCCGATGATCAGCGCCTGCCGCCACTCCAGCCCGGTCAGGTAGTGCGCGCCCGCGGCGGTCACCCCGACGCTCACCGCGACTCCGCCCAGCGCCAGCGCGGAGGCGGACGGCAGGACCGGCCCGATCTCCTTCCACTTCGTGCCCAGGCCGCCCTCGGCGAGGATCACGACGAGGGCCGCGTACCCGATGACCTGCACGAGTCCGGCGTTGTCGAAGTGGATGTGCCCGATGCCGTCCTGGCCCATGGCGATGCCGATGGCCAGATAGACGAGCAGGCTGGGGAGCCCGCTGCGCGAGGAGACGCGGACCGCCGCGACGGCGACGAGCAGGACGAGCGAGCAGACGAGCAGGAGCTGGTTGAGGTGGTGGACAGTCAGCGGCCGTTCCCTTCCCTGGCGCACGGGGCCCGCGCGCGTGAGGCACATGCGGGGCGTACGAGTACAAGGCTGCACGGCGCACGCGTACATGGCACACGAGGCCGCGGGACTCCACGGCCGACTACTTCGTTACCTTACCTAACTCTTGACGATTTCTTGACGCTCCCCTCGGCGGGATCGAACGTCCGTGCGCGGCGGTAGCCGACTCCGCGTCAAGGGGGAGTGGGCCCTGCGCCTACAGTTGCTCCAGCGCTCAGTACGAAGCACAGCCCGCCCCTGCCGCTCGTGTTAGGACAGCAAGGACAGCGATGCCCCCCACCAACACCGCCTCTTCGGGTCAGCAGCCCGGCAAGTCCGGCAGGAAGAAGGGGCGCAAAGCACGCCTTCTCGCCCTCGTGCTGGTGCTGGCCGTCATCGGCGGCCTCGCCTACGGGGCGTACTGGTCGATCAGCACTGTCCGCGCCTCCTTCCCGCAGACCAAGGGGTCCCTCACGCTCGAGGGCCTGTCGGGCCCGGTCGACGTCAAGCGCGACGGCTACGGCATCCCGCAGATCTACGCCTCCTCCGACGAGGACCTGTTCATGGCGCAGGGCTACGTCCAGGCGCAGGACCGGTTCTACGAGATGGACGTGCGCCGCCACATGACGTCGGGCCGCCTGTCGGAGATGTTCGGCAAGAGCCAGGTCGACAACGACGCGTTCCTGCGCACCCTGGGCTGGGACCGGGTGGCGAAGAAGGAGTACGACGAGAAGCTGTCGGACTCCACCAAGAAGTACCTCCAGGCGTACGCGAAGGGGGTCAACGCCTACCTGAAGGGCAAGGACGGCGCGGACATCTCCCTGGAGTACGCGGCGCTCGGCTTCACCAACGACTACAAGCCGCAGGAGTGGACGCCGGTCGACTCGGTGGCCTGGCTGAAGGCGATGGCCTGGGACCTGCGCGGCAACATGCAGGACGAGGTCGACCGCGCCCTGATGACCAGCCGCCTCGGCCCCGAGCAGATCGCCGACCTGTACCCGGCGTACCCCTACGACCGGAACAAGGCGATCGTCCAGGAGGGCCGGTACGACGAGGTCACCGAGACGTTCCAGGGCGGCGGCGACGGCTCCACGGACGGCAGCGGCACCGGCACGGGCATCGGCAGCGGGACCGGCGCGTCCGGCGCGGGCACCGGCACAGGCACAGGCACCGGCACCGGCAGCGGAAGTGCCCTGGAGAGCCAGCTCGCGGGCCTGCAGAACGTCCTGGACGACCTGCCCACCGCCGTCGGCGTCAACGGCAACGGCATCGGCTCCAACTCCTGGGTCGTCTCCGGCGAGCACACCATCACCGGCAAGCCCCTGCTGGCCAACGACCCGCACCTGTCGCCCTCGCTGCCCTCCGTCTGGTACCAGATGGGCCTGCACTGCCGCACCGTCTCCGCCAAGTGCCAGTACGACGTCTCCGGCTACACCTTCGCGGGCATGCCCGGCGTCGTCATCGGCCACAACCAGGACATCGCCTGGGGCCTGACCAACTCCGGCGCCGACGTCACCGACCTGTACCTGGAGAAGGTCACCGGCGACGGCTACCAGTACGACGGCAAGACCGTGCCCTTCAAGACCCGCGAGGAGACCATCGAGGTCGCCGGCAGCAGGTCCCGGACGATCGTCGTCCGCGAGACCAACAACGGGCCCCTGCTGTCCGACCGCGACGACGAGCTGGTGAAGACCGGCAGGAAGGCCACCGTCGACGCCGCGGCGCCCGACCGCGCCGACGGCTACGGCGTCGCCCTGCGCTGGACGGCGCTGGAGGCCGGCACCACGATGGACGCCGTCTTCGCGATCGACCGGGCCAAGGACTGGGACGGCTTCCGCGAGGCCGCGGCCCTGTTCGACGTGCCCTCCCAGAACCTGGTCTACGCCGACACCGAGGGCAACATCGGCTACACGCTGCCCGGCAGGATCCCGGTCCGCGCCAAGGGCCACGACGGCTCCGTCCCGGCGCCGGGCTGGGACTCCGACTACCGCTGGACCGGCGAGTACATCGACCAGGACGAACTGCCCCACGAGTACAACCCCGACCGCGGCTACATCGTCACCGCCAACCAGGCCGTGGTCGACGAGGACGAGTACCCGTACACCCTGACCACGGACTGGGGCTACGGCACCCGCAGCCAGCGGATCACCTCCCTGATCGAGCAGAAGATCAAGGACGGCGGCAAGCTCTCCACCGACGACATGCGCCAGATGCAGCTGGACAACAGCAGCGAGATGGCCAAGCTGCTGGTGCCCCAGCTGCTGAAGATCGACGTCGGCGACAAGGACGTCCGCGAGGCGCAGAAGCTGCTGGAGGGCTGGGACTACACCCAGGACGCCGACTCGGCCGCCGCCGCCTACTTCAACGCGGTCTGGCGCAACATCCTCAAGCTCGCCTTCGGCAACAAGCTGCCCAAGGAGCTGCGGGTCGAGGGCCAGTGCCTGTGGGTCGACCCGGTCAACACCACCAGGCCCGCCGACGAGGTCGGCAAGGTCTACGAGTGCGGTCAGCGCGACGCCGACCAGGCGCAGCCGGACGGCGGCGACCGCTGGTTCGAGGTCGTGCGCCGGCTGATGGACGACCCGAAGAGCGACTGGTGGACGACGCCCGCCAACGGCACCCGCAAGGGCGCCGACCACAACCGTGACGACCTGTTCGAGCGCGCCATGGTCGACGCCCGCTGGGAGCTGACCGCCAAGCTCGGCAAGGACATCGACTCCTGGAACTGGGGCCGGCTGCACCGCCTGTTCCTGAAGAACCAGACCATGGGTACCGAGGGCCCCGGCTTCCTGAAGTACGCCCTCAACCGCGGCCCGTGGAAGCTCAGCGGAGGTGAGGCGGCGGTCAACGCCACCGGCTGGAACGCGGCGGGCGGCTACGGGGTGGTCTGGGTGCCGTCCATGCGGATGGTGGTCAACCTCGGCGACCTCGACAAGTCGCGGTGGATCAACCTCACCGGCGCCTCCGGCCACGCCTACAACGACCACTACACCGACCAGACGGACAAGTGGGCCGAGGGCGAACTGCTGCCGTGGGCGTTCACGAAGAAGGCGGTCGACGACAGCACGAGCGACACCCTGGTGCTCAAGCCGTAGGACGGGCACCGGAGTACCGGAGTACCGGAGTACCGGAAAGAGGGAGCGGCCCCCACCCACACGTGGGGGCCGCTCCCTCTTTCCGGCATCCGCGGGCGTCAGCGGAACCTGTGCACCCCCGACGGCGTCACCACCGCGTCCACCGGCCGGTCGTGCGGCTCCGCGGGCACGTGCGCGACGACCTCCCGGTCGTACAGCAGCACCAGCAGCGCGGGCCGCGCGCCCGCCCGCTCCAGCCGGGCGAGGACCCGGTCGTAGGAACCGCCGCCGCGGCCCAGCCGCATGCCGCGCCCGTCGACCGCCAGCCCGGGCAGCAGCACGACGTCGGCGCCGGTCACCGCGTCCGGGCCCAGACGCCCGCCGGCGGGCTCCCACAGGGCCATCCGCCCGCCGTGCCGCACGCGCGCGAGAGAGTCCCCGCCGGTGTAGAGACCCCAGTCCAGGTCGTTGTCGGGCAGCAGCGCCGGCAGCAGCACCCGTACGCCCCGCGCGCACAGCGCGTCCAGGAGGGCGCGGGTGCCCGGCTCGGCGCCCACGGAGACGTACGCCGCCACCGTGCGCGCCCCCGCCACCTCCGGCAGCGCCAGCGCCCGCGCGGCGAGCGCCTCGCCCGCCGCGCGCACGTCGTCCGCCGCCAGACCGCCCCTCACCATGAGGAATTCCCGCCGCAGGGCCCGCTTGCCGGGCCCGTCGGCATGTTCGCCGAGCGTCAAATGTCACTCCTGTCCTGTTCTTGTCCGCTCATATGAGCGCAGGTGTTCCGGAGTCACAGATTCCTCCCAAAGCCACCGGATAGGGTGACCGCCATGACTCAGTCCCACCCCAGGATCAGCAAGGCTGTCATCCCCGCAGCCGGGCTCGGTACCCGGTTCCTGCCGGCGACCAAAGCCACTCCCAAGGAGATGCTGCCGGTCGTCGACAAGCCGGCGATCCAGTACGTGGTCGAAGAGGCCGTCTCCGCGGGCCTCGGCGACGTTCTCATGGTCACGGGCCGCAACAAGCGCCCCTTGGAGGACCACTTCGACCGCAACTACGAACTGGAGTCCGCCCTCCAGAAGAAGGGTGACGCGGACCGCCTGGCCAAGGTCCAGGAGTCCAGCGACCTGGCGATGATCCACTACGTCCGCCAGGGCGACCCCAAGGGCCTCGGCCACGCCGTGCTGTGCGCCGCCCCGCACGTCGGCGACGAGCCCTTCGCGGTCCTGCTCGGCGACGACCTGATCGACCCGCGCGACCCGCTGCTGCAGCGCATGATCGACGTGCAGCAGCAGTACGGCGGCAGCGTCATCGCCCTCATGGAGGTCGAGCCCGAGCAGATCCACCTCTACGGCTGCGCCGCCGTGGAGGCCACCGGGGACGCCGACGTCGTCAGGGTGAGCGGACTGGTCGAGAAGCCCGACCCCGCCGACGCCCCCTCCAGCTACGCCATCATCGGCCGCTACGTCCTCGACCCGCACGTCTTCGACATACTCCGCAAGACCGAGCCCGGCCGCGGCGGCGAGATCCAGCTCACCGACGCCCTCCAGCAGCTCGCCGAGGACGAGAAGGTCGGCGGCCCGGTGCACGGCGTCGTCTTCAAGGGCCGCCGCTACGACACCGGCGACCGCGGCGACTACCTGCGTGCCATCGTCCGGCTCGCGTGCGAACGTGAGGACCTGGGCCCCGACTTCCGGACCTGGCTCCGCAGTTACGTAGCCGAGGAGATGTAACGACGTTGAGCGGCACCGAGCACCGTGACACCGGTCACGACCACACCACCGCGGACTTCGGCCCCGACCGGCTGTGGTCGGTGCAGGAGCACCTGGACGACATCCTCGCCACCGTCCGGCCCCTGGAGCCCATCGAGCTGAACCTGCTCGACGCCCAGGGATGCGTCCTGGTCGACGACATCACGGTGCCGGTGTCGCTGCCGCCCTTCGACAACAGCTCCATGGACGGCTACGCGGTGCGGGTCGCCGACGTGGCGGGGGCGAGCGAGGAGTTCCCCGCCGTCCTCGAGGTCGTCGGCGACGTCGCCGCGGGCCGGACCGACCCGCCGTCCGTGGGCCCCGGCGAGGCCGCCCGCATCATGACCGGCGCCCCGCTGCCGCCCGGCGCCGAGACCGTCGTCCCCGTCGAGTGGACCGACGGCGGCCTCGGCGAGGGCCCGGTCACCGCGATGCGGGCCGCCGGCCTCACCCCCGAGGACGCCGGGGGCGCCGAGGGCCAGGTCCGTGTGTACCGGCCGGCCGCGGCGGGGGCGCACGTGCGCGCCGCGGGCAGCGACGTGAAGTCCGGCGACCGCGCCCTGGCGGCCGGCACGGTGCTCGGCCCGCCGCAGATCGCCCTGCTCGCCGCCATCGGCCGCGGCAGGGTCCGGGTACACCCGCGCCCGCGCGTCGTGGTGCTGTCCACCGGCAGCGAACTCGTCCAGCCCGACGAGGCGTTGGCCCACGGACAGATCTACGACTCCAACAGCTTCGCCCTCACCGCCGCCGCCCGCGACGCCGGCGCCATCGCCTACCGCGTGGGCGCCGTCGCCGACGACCCCGAGACGCTGCGGGACACCATCGAGGACCAGCTCGTCCGCGCCGACCTCATGGTCACCACCGGCGGTGTCAGCGTCGGGGCGTACGACGTGGTCAAGGAGGCCCTCGCCCACGTCGCCGACGAGGACGAGCCGGGCAGCGGCGTGGAGTTCCGCAGGCTCGCCATGCAGCCCGGCAAGCCCCAGGGCTTCGGCTCCGTCGGCCCCGACCACACCCCGCTGCTCGCCCTGCCGGGCAACCCGGTGTCGTCGTACGTCTCCTTCGAGCTGTTCGTGCGCCCCGTGATCCGCACCCTCATGGGCCTCACCGACGTCCACCGCCCCACCACCACCGCCACCCTCACCGCCGACAAGGCGCTGACCTCGCCGAAGGGCCGCCGGCAGTTCCTGCGCGGCTCCCTCGCCGACGGCTCGGTCACCCCGGTCGGCGGCGCCGGCTCCCACCTCGTGGCCGCCCTCGCGCACGCCGACGCGCTGATCGTCGTCCCCGAGGACGTCGAATCGGTCGAGCCCGGCACCGAGGTCGAGGTGGTCCTGCTCCGCTGACCCCGCCCGGATGGCGGTACCGTGTCGCGCACAGCAGGCCCGCGCGCCGCCCGCGCCGGGCCCGGACCGGGAGCGCCACACAGCATGAGCACGCAGGACCGACCCACCCAGGACGCCCAGGCCCCGCAGGACCGGCTGACGCACATCGACGAGGCGGGCGCCGCCCGGATGGTCGACGTGTCCGCCAAGGACGTGACCGCGCGCACCGCACGCGCGAGCGGACGCGTCCTGGTGGCGCCCCGCGTCGTCGAACTGCTGCGCGGCGAGGGCGTCCCCAAGGGCGACGCCCTCGCCACCGCCCGGATCGCGGGCATCATGGGTGCCAAACGCACCCCCGACCTGATCCCGCTCTGTCACCCCCTCGCGCTCTCCGGTGTGAAACTGGACCTGTCGGTCGCGGACGACGCCGTGGAGATCACCGCCACGGTGCGGACCACGGACCGCACGGGCGTCGAGATGGAGGCGCTCACCGCGGTCACCGTCGCCGCGCTCACCGTGATCGACATGGTCAAGGCGGTCGACAAGGGAGCGGTCATCACGGACGTGCGCGTGGAGGAGAAGACGGGCGGCAAGTCGGGCGACTGGAGCCGGACATGACACCGGACGCACCGACGGGCGGCGCCCCGCGCGCGCCGTACCGCGCCCTGGTCGTCACCGCCTCCAACCGGGCCGCCGCCGGGGTCTACGAGGACAGGGGCGGCCCGCTGGTCGCCGAGGGCCTGCGCCGCCTCGGCTTCGCGGTCGACGGCCCGCAGGTGGTTCCCGACGGCGACCCCGTCGAGGCGGCCCTGCGCGCGGGCGTCGAGGCGGGCTACGACGTGATCGTCACCACCGGCGGCACCGGCGTCTCGCCCACCGACCGCACCCCCGAGGCGACCCGGGCGGTGATCGGCCACGAGGTCCCCGGCATCGCCGAGGCCATCCGCGCCCACGGCCGCGACAAGGTGCCCACCGCGGCGCTCTCCCGGGGCCTGGCCGGGGTGGCGGGGCGGACGCTCATCGTCAACCTGCCGGGTTCCACCGGCGGCGTGAAGGACGGACTCGCGGTCCTGGAACCCCTGCTGGTCCACGCCGTGGACCAGCTCCGCGGCGGTGACCACCCCGGGCCCGGCAGCAGTGGGGGTGCGCGCTG
This sequence comes from Streptomyces sp. NPDC006384, assembly GCF_042870695.1. Classification (NCBI taxonomy): domain Bacteria; kingdom Bacillati; phylum Actinomycetota; class Actinomycetes; order Kitasatosporales; family Streptomycetaceae; genus Streptomyces; species Streptomyces sp. NPDC006384. The sequence goes on along the minus strand of NZ_JBIAHR010000003.1, from coordinate 183,293 downwards.
AACGGCCCGTCCTGGCCCGTCGAGCTGGTGGACGGCGACATCGTCCTGAGGCCCATAAAGCTGCGCGACCAGCGGGCGTGGCGCGAGGTCAACCGGCGCAACCGCGACTGGCTGCGCCCCTGGGAGGCGACCGTCCCGCCGCCCGCGCCCGGCGGACCGCCCGCACAGCGGCCGACGTACCGCCAGATGGTCCGGCATCTGCGGTCCGAGGCCAACGCGGGCCGGATGCTGCCCTTCGTCATCGAGTACCAGGGGCGGCTGGCCGGCCAGTTGACGGTGGCCGGGATCACCTGGGGCTCCATGTGCTCCGGCCACGTCGGCTACTGGGTGGACGAGGCGGTGGCCGGGCGCGGGGTGGTGCCCACGGCGGTCGCGATGGCCGTCGACCACTGTTTCCGCACCGTCGGGCTGCACCGGGTCGAGGTCTGCATTCGCCCCGAGAACGGGCCCAGCCGCCGGGTCGTGGAGAAACTCGGATTCCGCGAGGAGGGACTCAGGCCGCGTTATCTCCACATCGACGGCGGCTGGCGCGACCATCTCGTGTTCGCCCTCACCGCGGAAGAGGTCCCGGAGGGTCTGCTGCGGCGCTGGCACCGGTCGCGCGAGCGGCCAGGCGGCCGGGAGCAGGCACGGGAGCGGAGCTCACGCGACATCCCGGGCAATCCGGCTCGGCCGGGCAACGGGAATTGAATAAACGTTCGAATTGCTCGGGGTGTGATCATATCGAAACGGGTAATTCGGTGATCTGGCGGTCGGGTGATCGCATCGGTCGTAAAAAAAGTTCGAAATATCAGCCAGATCGTGCGACACACCGGCCCAATTGGCGGATGGCCCCATCCAAACCCCTCTACCGTGTGAGGCGTGAGCAGCAGCGGCCTCATCTACGCAGTCATCGTCGGGGCCTGGGCCGCCTACTTGGTGCCGATGTGGCTCCGTAGGCAGGACGAGCTGAACGAAGCCCGTCCGACGGAACGCTTCAGCACCGCCATCCGGCTGCTGTCCGGACGGGCGGGCATGGAGCGCCGGTACGCCAAGGACCGGCGGACGCGCTCCGCCGGCGAGGCGGAGCCCGACACCGACGCCCCGGACGCCGTCACCGACTCGGTGGACGTCCGGGCGTTCGCCGTGTCCCAGACCCGCCGGCACCCCCGGCCGGCCGACACGGGGACGGACGTACGCCCGGACCGTGCCGCGTCCGGTCAGGACCCCGTGACCGGTCAGGACCCCGTGACCGGTCAGGACCCCGCGTCCGGCACCGCACCGGCCCGCAGGCAGGTGCCCCCCGCCCGGCGCGGCCCCGGCTCGGCCGCCGCCGCCCGCGCCCGGCGCACCAAGGTGCTCGCACGGCGCCGGCGCACCACCGTGGTCCTCTTCCTGGCCTTCACGCTCGGCTCCGTCGTCGCGGCGGTCGGCGGGCTGGCGTTCCTGTGGGCGCCCGGGGTGCCCGCCGTGCTGCTCAGCGCGTACATCGCCTACCTGCGGTCCCAGGAACGCCGCCGGTTCGCCTTCCACATGGACCGCCGCCAGGCCGAGGCCGCCGCGCGTCGGCTGCGCGAGCGCGACCGCCGTCCGCGACGGCGCGCCCCCGCCGACCTCACCGACGACCCCGACGCCGAGGAGCCGGACGAGGCACCCGACGCCGAACCCGACCCCGGCCTGTCCGCGCTCGCCGCGGACCGCCGCGCCCTGGTGGAGCAGACCGACCACGCCGAGTGGGTCGACCAGCAGCGCGAACGGCAGCGGCGCCCCGGCAAGGGCGACAGCTGGGACCCCGTGCCGGTGCCCCTGCCCACCTACGTGACCGCGCCGGTCGCCCCCCGTGCCACCTCCGACGTGGACCTCGCGACGCCCGACGCGTGGAGCTCGGCCCGCTCCAGCGCCGTCGCCCCGGGCCAGGAACCCACGGCGCCCCGGCCCGAACCCGACCGCGCCGCGGCCGACCGCGCCCCGTCCGGCGATGCCGAGGACCGGCAGGACACCCCCGGCCGCAGCGGCACCCGCCGCGCCGTGTCCGCCCGGCGCTCCCGCGAGCGGGGCCGCACACCGCTGTTCGACCAGTACGAGGACGGCGACCGTCCCCGCGCGGCCAACGAGTAGCGCGCCCGGTACCCGCCCCCCGTCCCGCCCCGCCCGGGCTCCGGGAAGGGATTTTTGAGCAGGCCGATCGGGGTGCTAAAGTTTCACTCGTTGCAAGGGCCTGTGGCGCAGTCCGGTAGCGCACCTCGTTCGCATCGAGGGGGCCAGGGGTTCAAATCCCCTCAGGTCCACGCAGCATGAAGCCCCTGTCGGTGATCACCGACAGGGGCTTCATCGTGTCCCCCGGAGCCCCGCCCCCCGCAGGGGCCGGGCATGCCGCCCGTGTGCGCCCTACGGGACCTGGAGGGCCTTCGCGTAGCAGAGGCTCTCCTCGTGGAAGCGGTAGTAGCCGAACTTCTCGCAGGGCTCGTAGCCGCTGGAGAGGTAGAGGGCGACGGCCTCCGGCTGCTTGGTGCCGGTCTCCAGGACCATGCGGGTCCGGCCGGCCGCGCGGGCGTCCTCCTCCAGGGCGGCCAGGATGCGCCGGGCCAGCCCCCGGCCGCGCATCTGCTCGATCACGAACATCCGCTTCAGTTCGGCGTCCCCGTCCCGGTTGCCCTCGTCGTTGGCGTCCTGACTGCGCCAGCCGCCGGAGGCGACCGGGACGCCGTTCTCGTCGTACGCGATCAGGTACAGGCCGTTCGGCGGCGCGAAGTCGGACGGGTCGAGGTGCGTGGCGTCGCCGCCGTCGCCGTAGCGGGCGTCGTACTCGGCCTGGACCTCGTCGTTCAGTTTCACGGCGTCGGGGTGGTCGAAGGGGACCCGGCGTATGTTCATTCTTCCTACCGTAAATCTATGCGCAATCCGGAGACGGACATCGTCCAGTGTGCCGGTATCGTGCGCTGATGCTCACCGTGACCTCCGTGAACGTGAACGGTCTGCGCGCCGCCGCGAAGAAGGGCTTCGTGGAATGGCTCGCGGGCACCTCCGCCGATGTGCTGTGCCTCCAGGAGGTGCGGGCCGAACCCCAGCAGCTGCCCGAGCACGTCCGCGCACCCGAGGGCTGGCACGTCACCCACGCCCCGGCCGCCGCCAAGGGCCGCGCCGGCGTCTCCCTCTACAGCCGCCGCGAACCCGACCGCGTCCGGGTCGGCTTCGGCTCCTCCGAGTTCGACTCCAGCGGCCGGTACGTCGAGGCCGACCTGCCCGGTGTGACGGTCGCCTCCCTCTACCTGCCCTCCGGCGAGGTCGGCACCGAACGCCAGGAGGAGAAGGTCCGCTTCATGGACGAGTTCCTCCCCTACCTCAAGGAGCTGCGCGAGCGCGCCGCCGCCGACGGCCGCGAGGTCGTCGTCTGCGGCGACTGGAACATCGCCCACCGCGAGGCCGACCTGAAGAACTGGCGAGCCAACCGGAAGAACTCCGGATTCCTGCCGGAGGAGAGGGAGTGGCTCGGCCGGGTCCTGGACCCGGCCGACGGCGGCTACGTGGACGTCGTACGCGCCCTGCACCCGGACGCCGAGGGCCCGTACTCGTGGTGGTCGTACCGGGGCCGGGCCTTCGACAACGACGCAGGCTGGAGGATCGACTACCACCTGGCCACCCCGGGGCTGGCCGCCGGGGCGGTCAAGGGGTACGTCGAGCGGGCCGCCACGCACGCCGAACGCTGGTCGGACCACGCGCCGGTGACCGTCGTCTACGGGCGCTGACCCCCGCCGGACCGCTTGTGCAGCCGGCGGTCCAGGGCGAGGGAGAGTTCCGCCTCCACCACGCTGCGGGCCAGGGGGCGCAGGCGGTGGAGGTCCTGCTCGGGGGCGTGGCGCAGGATCAGGTCGGTGAAGAGGGCGGCGAGGGCGTCGGCGTGCTCGCGGACGCGCCGGCCGGCGTCGAGGACCTCGGCGAGGGGGATGCCCTCGCGGACCAGGGCCGAGGAGACGTCCAGCAGGCGGCGGCTGATGTGGACGAGTTCGTCGCCGTCGGTGCCGAGGTAGCCCAGCTCCATCGCGGCGGCGAGGTTCTCCGGGGTGACCTCGCCCTCGAAGCGGGCGGCTAGCTCCTCGGGGGTGAGGCGGACCGGTGTCTCCTCGGTGGGCTCGCCGACGCCGAGCAGATCGCCGACGTCGCGGCCGTGCTCGAAGGCGTCGGCGAGTTCCGCGATGCCGGTGAGGGTGTGGCCGCGTTCCAGGAGGGCGGCGATGGTGCGCAGGCGGGCCAGGTGGTGGTCGTCGTACCAGGCGATGCGGCCCTCGCGGCGGGGTGGCGGGAGCAGTCTGCGCTCGCGGTAGAAGCGCAGGGTGCGCACCGTGATGCCGGCCAGGCGGGCCAGTTCCTCCATGCGGTACTCGCGCTTCTCGGTCACGCCCCGACCCTAAGTCGTACCATCGGTAACTTTCCCCCGCCCGCCCCCTACCCATCGGTACGGAGCTGTCCTACGCTCCCACCGTGCCAGTGTTCACTGGCAGGGTTCTAGGCGACGCGTGGAGGCTTCTTCGATGGCCGAGCACGAGCAGGTTCGAGAACACGTGCGGGTGGCGGTGGTCGGGTCCGGCTTCGGCGGGCTGGGCGCCGCGGTGCGGCTGCGGCGCGAGGGGATCACCGACTTCGTCGTCCTGGAGCGGGCGGGGAGCGTCGGGGGGACCTGGCGCGACAACAGCTACCCCGGGTGCGCCTGCGACGTGCCGTCCCACCTGTACTCCTTCTCCTTCGCGCCCAATCCGGACTGGCCCCGCACCTTCTCCGGACAGGAGCACATCCGGGCCTACCTGGAGCACGTGACCGACACCTTCGGGCTGCGCCCCCACATCCGCTTCGACTCGGAGGTGAAGCGGATGACGTGGGACGGCGGGCAACTGCGGTGGGAGATCGAGACGGTGGGCGGGAATCTCACCGCCGACGTCGTCGTCTCCGCGACCGGGCCGCTGTCCGACCCGAAGGTGCCGGACATCCCGGGGCTGGACTCCTTCCCCGGCAAGGTCTTCCACTCCGCCCGCTGGGACCACGGGTACGACCTCACCGGCAAGCGCGTCGCCGTGATCGGCACCGGTGCCTCCGCCATCCAGATCGTGCCGTCGATCCAGCCGAAGGCCGGCCGCCTCACCCTCTTCCAGCGCACCCCGGCCTGGGTGATGCCCCGCATGGACCGGGCGATCAGCGGCGCCGAACGCGCCCTGCACCGGGCGCTGCCCGTCACCACCAGGCTGCGCCGCGGGCTGCTGTGGGGCATCCGGGAACTCCAGGTGCAGGCCTTCACCAAGCACCCGGACGAACTGGGCTTCGTCGAGCAGATCGCCAGGCGCAACATGACGTCGGCCATCAAGGACCCGGCCCTGCGCGCCAAGCTCACCCCCGACTACCGCATCGGCTGCAAGCGGATCCTGCTGTCGAGCGAGTACTACCCGGCGCTCGCCCGGCCGAACGTGGACGTCGTCGCGAGCGGGCTCGGCGAGGTGCGCGGCTCCACCCTCGTCGCCGCCGACGGCACCGAGGCCGAGGCCGACGTGATCGTCTTCGGCACCGGTTTCCACGTCACCGACATGCCCATCGCCGAACGGGTCGTGGGCGCCGACGGGCGGACCCTCGCGGAGTCCTGGAAGGGCGGCATGGAGGCCCTGCGGGGCGCCTCGGCGGCCGGCTTCCCCAACTTCATGACGGTCATCGGGCCCAACACCGGCCTCGGGAACTCCTCGATGATCCTCATGATCGAGTCCCAGCTGAACTATCTGGCCGACTATCTGCGCCAGTTGGACGTCCTCGGCGGCAGGGTCGCCCTGGACGCCCGGCCCGCCGCGGTGCGGGCCTGGAACGACCGGGTGCAGGAGCGCATGAAGCGCACCGTGTGGAACACCGGCGGCTGCACCAGCTGGTACCTGGACGCCCAGGGCCGCAACACCACCGTCTGGCCCGGCACGACCGCCGAGTTCCGGCGGGCGACGCGGCGGGTGGACCTCGCCGAGTACGAGGTGCTGCGCGCGCCCGCGGTCCGCGAGGTCCCGGCCGGCCGGGGCGCGGAGGCCGGCGCGTGAGCCGTCCCGGTCACGCCCCCGTACCCGCGATGTCCCCCATGTCCGCCGCGTCCGTGAGGGCGCACGCCGTACACGTCGAGGAGAACGCATGAGCAGGGTGAGCCTGGAAGGACGGGTCGCCGTCGTCACCGGGGCGGCGCGGGGCGTCGGGGAGCTGCTGGCCCGCAAGCTGTCCGCGCGCGGCGTGAAGGTGGCGCTGGTGGGGCTGGAGCCGGACGGGCTGAAGCAGGTCGCGGCCCGGCTGCACACCGACAGCGAGGTCTGGCACGCCGACGTCACCGACCACGAGGCGATGGCCCGGGTCGCCGGCGAGGTCGAGGAGCGGTTCGGCAGGGTCGACATCGTCGTCGCCAACGCCGGTGTCGCCACCGGCGGACCGTTCGCCGACTCCGACCCGGTCTCCTGGCGGCGGGTCATCGAGGTCAACCTGATCGGCTCGGCGGTGACGGCCCGCGTCTTCCTGCCGGCGCTGATGCGCCACCGCGGCTACCTGCTCCAGATAGCGTCCCTGGCCGCGATCACGCCCGCGCCGATGATGACCGCATACTGCGCCTCCAAGTCGGGCGTGGAGGCGTACGCGCACAGTCTGCGCGCCGAGGTCGGCCACCGGGGGGTGAAGGTCGGCGTCGGCTATCTGTCCTGGACCGACACGGACATGGTGCGCGGCGCCGACCAGGACGACGTCATGCGGGAGTTGAGGCAGCGGCTGCCGTGGCCGTCGAACAAGACGTACCCGCTGGGTCCGGCCGTGGACCGGCTGGTGGAGGGCATCGAGCGCCGGGCGGGCCACGTGTACGGGCAGTGGTGGCTGCGCGGCATGCAGGGGGTGCGCGGGTACCTGCCGGGCCTCATCGGCACCGTCGGCCGACGGGAGGTGCGGCGCTTCGCGGACCGGCTGGACGGCATGCGTACGGGCCTGGTCGGCGCGGGCGGAGCCGCCGACGAACAGCACCGGACGACGGTCGCCACGGAGCGTCACTGATCGACATGCGCAGGGTCACCGCCCGTGTGAATCTGATCGGGCCCGGCCGATCCGGCCGGCCCGAAACACCACAGGAGTGAACCCACATGGGTATCAAGGACCAGTTCCAGGACAAGGCCGAGCGCATGCAGCAGCAGGGCAAGCAGCGTGCCGAGCAGGGCAAGCAGCGCGCCGAGCAGGCCAAGGACCAGATGCAGGACCGCGACCGCCGCCGCGACGCCGACGAGTCGGACCCGGCCTCGCGCCGCCGCGACGCCGACGAGCGCTTCGAGAGCAGCTACGACGCCTGACGCGTCGCCGCCGCACCGGGAAGGCGCCCTCCGTACGACGGAGGGCGCCTTCTGCGTGCGCCGGTACCCGTGCCGGCGCGGGGCGTCACGCCCGCGGTGGCAGGGGCGGCCGGGAGCGGTCCGGTACGTCGTCGTAACCGGGCGGTGTCGCCGGCGGTTCGGTCTCCAGCAGTTCGAGCGCGAGCCGTACGGCCTCGTCCAGTACGGGGTAGCGGCCCTCGGCCCAGTCCAGCGGGGTGCGCAGCACCTCCACGTCGGGGTCGACGCCGTGGTTCTCCACGGACCAGCCGTACGCGTCGAACCAGGCCGCGTTCATCGGCACCGTGATCACCGTGCCGTCGCCCAGGCGGTGCCGGCCGGTCATGCCGACCACTCCGCCCCAGGTGCGCTGGCCGACCACCGGACCGAGCCTCAGCAGCTTGAAGGCGGCGGTGATCATGTCGCCGTCGGAGGAGGTCGCCTCGTCCGCGAGCGCCACCACCGGGCCGCGCGGCGCGTTGGAGGTGTACGACACCGGCTGCGCGTCGCGGGTCAGGTCCCAGCCGAGGATGGTGCGCGTCAGCTGCTCGATGACCAGTTCGCTGATGTGCCCGCCCGCGTTGCCGCGCACGTCCACGATCAGCGCGGGCCGTGACACCTCCATGCGCAGGTCGCGGTTGAACTGGGCCCAGCCGGAGCCGCCCATGTCGGGGATGTGCAGGTAGCCGCAGCGTCCGCCGCTCAACCGCCGAACCACCTCGCGGCGTTTGGTCACCCAGTCCTGGTAGCGCAGCGGCCGCTCGTCGGCCAGGGGGACGACGGCGACCCGGCGGGCGGGGCCGCCCTGCCCGCCCTCGGCCGGGTCAGGAGGGCCCGAAGGGCCTTCCGCGGAAGGGGGGTGGTGGGCGACGGGCTGGGAGAAGGTGAGTTCCACGGTCGTGCCGCCCGCGCCGGCCAGCAGCGGAGCGGGACCCGCCACCGGGTCGACCGGGCGGCCGTCGACGTGGGTCAGGGCGGCGCCCTCGCGGATGCCCGTGCCGGCCAGCGGGGAACGGGCCTTGGAGTCGGAGGAGTCGCCGGGCAGGATCCGCCTGACGATCCAGCGGCCGTCCCGGCACACGAGGTTGGCGCCGAGCAGTCCCTGCCGGCGCTGGTAGTGCGCCGGTCCCTCGTCGCGGCGGGCGGCGGCGACATAGGCGTGCGAGGTGCCCAGTTCGCCGAGGACCTCGCGCAGCAGATCGGCGAACTCGTCGGGGGAGGCGACCCGTTCGACCAGCGGGCGGTACTGGTCCAGCACCGCGTCCCAGTCGATGCCGCACATGCCGGGGTCCCAGAAGTAGGCGCGGATCAGGCGGCCCGCCTCGTCGTACGCCTGGCGCCACTCGGCGCCCGGATCGACGACGTGCAGGATGCGCCGCAGGTCGATCCAGGTCGTCGAGTCCCCGTCGCCCGGCTCGGTCGCCGGTACGGCGCGCAGGTCGCCCTCGTCGAGCACGACCAGCCGGGTGCCGTCGCCGCTGACCTGGAACCCGTCGAGGTGACCGACCAGTTCGGTCCGCTTCGCCTTGGCGAGGTTGAAGTGCTCCAGGGTGGGGCGTTCGCTCGGGTCGTCCGGATTGGCGAAGGTCTCGCCGAGGGCGCCCGAGATCGGCCAGCGCAGCCAGACCAGGCCGCCGCCCGCCACGGGGCGCAGCGCCGAGTACTTGGAGGCGGCCACCGGGAACGGCGTCACCCTCGCCTCCAGTCCCTCCGCCTCCACGGTGACCGGGGCGCCCTCGCCCGGCTCGTCCTCCAGCGGGTCCAGACCGCCGGCGGCCGGCCGGCCCTCCGGGTTCAGCGCGAAGGGGGAGGGGGTCGCGGAGGAGAGGGGCACCAGGTACGGGCGGCAGCCGAGCGGGAAGGACAGGTCGCCGGTGTGCACGTCGTACACCGGGTCGAAGCCGCGCCAGGACAGGAAGGCGAGATAGCGGCCGTCGCTGGTGAACACCGGGTTCTCGTCCTCGAAGCGGCCGTTGGTGACGTCGACGACGACCGGGGCGTCCGTGCCGCCGATGCGGGCCAGCTTGATCTGCCGCAGCGTCCGCCCGATCCCCGGGTGGGACCAGGTGAGCCAGGCCCCGTCCGGGGAGAAGGCGAGGTCGCGCACGGGGCCGTTGTCGGAGCGGACCAGCTCGGTGACGCCGCCGTCGGCCGCGTCGGGGGCCGGCTCCACCGGTCCCGCCGTCTCCGCCGTGGCCCCGGCGGCGGGCGGCCCGTCGGAGGCGCCGGCGGCCGGATCCGGCGTCCCGGCGATCTCCGCGTCCCCCTCCGGGACGTCGAGCAGCAGCAGCCGGCCGTCGTGGGAGGCGACGGCGAGGCGCTCGCCCGCCGGGTCCGAGACCATCTCCAGCACCCGGCCGAGCCGCCCCGGGGCCAGCCGCCGGGGCGCCCGGCTCCCGGTCGCCCGCGGCAGGTGGGCGATCTCGACGGCGTCCTCGCCGTCCGCGTCCGTCACGTACGCGATCCGTCCGCTCGCCCCGAGCATCTCCGGCAGCCGGACCCGCACCCCCGGGGTGTCGGCGATGGTGCGGGCCGGGCCGTCGCGGTGGGTGAGCCAGTACAGGCCGGAGCGGACGACGACGGCGCTCGCCCGGCCCGTCTCGTCGACGGAGACGCCGCCGACGTGCTGCGCGGCCGGCACCTGGTACGTACGCCGTCCCGCGCGCGGCCCGCTCAGCCGGACGTCGAGGCGGCGCGGCACCGAGCCGGGCGACAGGTCGTCGACGATCCACAGGTCGCCCGCGCACTGGTACACCACGCGCGTGCCGTCGCTGGAGGCGTGGCGGGCGTAGAAGGCGTCGTGGTCGGTGTGGCGGCGCAGGTCGGAGCCGTCGTGGGCGCACGAGTAGAGGTTGCCGACGCCCTCGTGGTCGGAGAGGAACGCGATCCGGCCGCCGGCGAACACGGGGGAGTGCAGATGGCCGTCCAGGTCCTCGAGCAGGCGCCGGCCGTGCAGCCAGAGCCGGCCCGTGGCGCCGCCCCGGTAGCGCTTCCAGGCGGCGGGCTCGTGCGGCGGGGTGCCGGTGAGCAGGAGCGTTCGGCGCTCGCCGTCCAGGTCGGCCACCTGGATGTCGGTGACCGGGCCCCAGGGCAGTTTGCGGCCGGGGTCGCCGTCGAGGGAGATCTTGTGCGCCCAGGTCAGATGGGAGAAGGGTTCGCCGTGGGAGGCGACGGCGAGGATCGCGCCCCCGCCGCCGCCGGGCTCGGGGGGCGACCAGCCGCAGACCCGGGTGTCGAAGCCGCCCCAGTGCGTGAGCTGCCGTGCGGGGCCGCCGTCCACCGGCACCAGGTGGACCTCCGGCACCAGGGTGCGCCAGCTGGTGTACGCGATGTGGCGGCCGTCGGGCGAGAAGCGGGGGTGGCCGGCCTTGGTGCGGTCGACGGTGAGCCGCCAGGCGCGGCCCGGGCCGTCGAGGTCGGCGAGCCAGAGGTCGTCCTCGGCCACGAAGCACAGCCGGTCGCCGCTGAGGTGGGGAAGGCGCAGATAACTCACCTCTCCCATGCTTTGCCGCGGTCGGGACACCGGCAACTCGTCCGGCCGCTTACGTGGACCCGACAACCGTGACCCACGACACGAACGAAACCGTTTCGTTTCGCTAGTGGGCCGGGGTAGATTGCTCACATACGAAACGGTGCCGTTCCGGCACTCGGAACGGCACGGCACGGAACGGAGAGGGGGAGCGAGATGACCGGGGCCGCCACCGCGCGCCGCAGTCGGATCACCCCCGAGCGCGAGGCCGAGCTGTACGGCGCCGTGCTCGACCTGCTCCGGGAAGTCGGCTACGACGCCCTCACCATGGACGCCGTGGCCGCCCGCACCCGGTCCAGCAAGGCGACGCTCTACCGACAGTGGGGCGGCAAGCCCGAGCTGGTCGTCAAGGCCATGCGGCACGGCAAGCCCGGCGAGGTCGGCGAGATCGACACCGGCACCCTCCGCGGCGACCTGCACGCCCTGATGGCCCGCGAGGACGACTGCACCATGGAACAGAACTCCGCGCTGATGCGGGGCGTGGCCATGGCGCTCCACCAGAACCCGGATCTGCGCCAGGCGTTCCGGGAACAGCTCATCGAACCGGAGATGGCGGAGTTCCGCCGGCTGCTGCAACGCGCGGTCGACCGGGGCGAGGTCAGCGCGGACCGTCCCGCACTGGACTTCCTCGTCCCCATGCTGGTCGGCGCCTTCGCGACCCGCACGCTGCTCGAGGACCAGCCGCCCACCCGGGCGTTCCTCATCTCGTACATCGACGCCGTGATCCTCCCCGCCCTCGGCGTCCCCACCTCCTGACACGTCCCCGCAGACCGAGCCCACCTGACGCCTCCGCTCACGTCGTCGGGCCGACCACACCTGCCCTGAAGACTCACGACCTGACCGGGAGTACGCCCTCGTGGCCACGTTCCTCTACAAACTCGGCCGGCTCGCCTTCCGGCGACGGCACTTCGCCGCCCTGATATGGGTGGCGCTGCTGACCCTCGCCGGCGTCGGCGCGGCCAGCGCCCCGCCCGCCGGCAACGCGTCCTTCTCCATCCCCGGCACCGAGGCCCAGAAGGCCTTCGACCTGCTCGAACAGCGCTTCCCGGGCCAGAGCGCCGACGGAGCGACCGCACGCGTCGTCTTCAAGGCACCGGCCGGACAGAAGATGACGGACGCCGGCAACAAGGCGGCCGTCGAGAAGACCGTCCACACGCTGGCGGACGGCTCCGAGGTCGCCTCCGTCGCCGACCCCTACCAGGCCGGCGCCGTCAGCAAGGACGGCACGATCGCCTACGCCTCGGTGTCGTACGACGTCTCCGGCATGGAGCTGGAGGAGTCCACCAAGGAGGCCCTCGAGGACGCCGCGCAGCAGGCGCGCGACGCCGGGCTGACCGTCGAGATCGGCGGTGACGCGCTCCAGGCGGTCCCGGAGACCGGCACGACGGAGATCATCGGCATCGCGGTCGCCGCCGTCGTCCTCGTCATCACCTTCGGCTCGCTGATCGCCGCCGGGCTGCCGCTGCTCACCGCCCTGATCGGCGTCGGCATCGGCGTCTCCTCGATCACCGCGCTGGCCGGTGTGCTGGACCTGGGCTCCACCACCTCCACCCTGGCGATGATGATCGGCCTCGCGGTCGGCATCGACTACGCCCTGTTCATCGTCTCCCGCTACCGCGCGGAACTCGCCGAGGGCCGCGAACGCGAGGAGGCGGCCGGCCGGGCCGTCGGCACCGCGGGCTCCGCCGTGGTCTTCGCCGGCCTCACCGTGGTCATCGCGCTCGTCGGCCTCGCGGTCGTCAACATCCCGATGCTGACCAAGATGGGCATCGCCGCCGCCGGCACGGTCGCCATCGCGGTCCTCATCGCCCTCACGATGATCCCCGCGCTGCTCGGCTACGCGGGCCGCCGGGTCAAGCCGGCCGGCGAGAAGAGCAGGCTGCTGGGCGGCGCCCGCGCCGCGGACAGGGCGAAGGCCGGCCGGCCCAACCTGGGCACCCGCTGGGCGCGCTTCGTCGTCCGCCGTCCCGTCGCCGTCCTCCTGCTCGGCGTCGTCGGCCTCGGCGCCGCCGCGGTCCCCGCGGCCTCCCTCGAACTGGGCCTGCCCGACGACGGCTCCCAGCCCACGTCCACGACCCAGCGCCGGGCGTACGACCTGCTGTCGGAGGGCTTCGGCGCCGGCTTCAACGGCCCGCTGCTGGTCGTCGTGGACGCGAAGGGCAGCGACGCCCCCAAGGACGCGTTCACCGCCGTCTCCGACGGGATCAAGGGCCTGGACGGCGTCGTGGCGGTCACCCCGCCCGCGCCCAACAAGGCCGGCGACACCGCGACGATCACCGTGATCCCGGACTCCAAGCCGTCCTCCGTGCAGACCGAGGACCTGGTGCACGCCATCCGCGGCGCGGGTGACGGCATCCGGGCCGACACCGGCGCGGAGACCCTGGTCACCGGCGCGACGGCGATGAACACCGACGTCAGCCAGAAGCTCAACGACGCGCTGCTGCCCTACCTGGTCCTGGTGGTCGGCCTGGCCTTCCTCCTGCTGATCGTGGTCTTCCGCTCGGTCCTGGTCCCGCTGAAGGCGGCCCTCGGCTTCCTGCTCTCCGTCCTGGCGGCGCTCGGCGCGGTCGTCGCGGTCTTCCAGTGGGGCTGGCTGGCCGGCCTGATGGGCGTCGAGGAGACCGGCCCGGTCATGTCGATGATGCCGATCTTCATGGTCGGCGTGGTCTTCGGCCTGGCGATGGACTACGAGGTCTTCCTGGTCACCCGCATGCGGGAGGCGTACGTCCACGGCGAGCAGCCGAGCGAGGCGGTCGTCACCGGCTTCCGGCACGGCGCGCGGGTGGTGACGGCCGCGGCGGTCATCATGATGGCGGTCTTCGCGGGCTTCATCGGCTCCAGCGAGTCCATGGTCAAGATGATCGGCTTCGGCCTGGCGATCGCCGTCTTCTTCGACGCGTTCGTCGTCCGCATGGCCATCGTCCCGGCCGTCCTCGCCCTGCTCGGCAGGAAGGCCTGGTGGCTGCCGAGGTGGCTGGACCGCGCCCTGCCCAACGTGGACGTCGAGGGCGAGGGCCTGCGCACCGCCGCCGACCGCGGGCACACCGACCCCGACGAGGACCGGGTGCCGGCCCGCGTCTGACCCACCGCACCCGGCGGACCGGCCGGTGAGGACCCCGTGGGAACGGGGTCCTCACCGGCCGCGGTCACGTGCGCCGCCGGGGCGGCGCACCGGTCCCGCACGCGGGGCCGTGCGCGCGGCGGCGACGAGGCGCACCCTGGAGACAGGTGGTGTTCCGGAGGTGATCGTCATGATGCACACCGCTGTGGGATGGCACGTCGAGCTGGAGTTCATGGAGGACGAGCAGCACACACGCGCGGTCGCGATGGTGCGGCTGCCCGACGGCTCGGAGGTACGGGCGCACGGCCACGCCAGCCGTCACCGGGCGGACCCCCTGCAGCCGAGAGTCGGTGAGGAGGTCGCCGGCGCGCGGGCGCTGAACGAGCTCGCGATGCGGCTGCTGACCAAGGCGCACGACGAGATCGACGAGGCGTCGGGGAGGACCTCCCACCCGATCCACGTCTGAACGGGCCGCACGGGACCCGGCGTCCTCCCGGCGCCGGGTCTCAGCCCGCGTCGAGCGACGCCCGCACCGCCCGCACCAGGGCCTGGGCCCGCGGATCGGCCGTCACGCTCCGGCGGAAGCCGTTGGTGACGTAGCCGAAGGCGATCCCCGTCTCCGGGTCGGCGAAGCCGAGGGAGCCGCCGCGGCCGGGATGCCCGAAGGAGCCGGGGGACAGGAACGGCGACGCGCTGCCGTGCAGCATGTAGCCGAGGCCGAAGCGGGTGCCGACCACGAGCACCCGGTCCGGACCCGCCGACTCCTGCGCACGGGCCCGTTCCACCGTCGCCGCGTCGAACAGCCGTACGCGGCCCGTCGGGCCGTCCACCTCGCCGATCAGCGCCGCGTAGAAACGGGCCAGCGCGTCGGCCGTGGCGAAGCCGTTGGCCGCCGGGAACGCCGACGCCCGGAACGCCGGGTCGTTCTGGTCGGGGAACGGCGTGATCGCGGCGAAGGCGCGGCGGGTGAGCGAGTCCGGGTCCTGGTACGCCTCGGTGACCGCGCGCCTGGGGCGTATCCGCGGCCCGCCGGAGGGCTCCGGTTCCTCGAGGCGGCCGACCCGGCCGGCGCGGCCCGAGGCCTCCTCCCCGGCGGGCAGGCCGAGCCACAGGTCCAGGCCCAGCGGGCCGGCGATCTCGTCGGCGATCCACTCGCCCGTGCCCCGCCCGCCCGTCACCTCGCGCACCAGTCCGTCGAGCAGCCAGCCGTAGGTCAGCGCGTGGTAGCCGTGGTCGGTGCCCGGCTCCCAGACGGGTGCCTGGGCGGCGACGGCCTCGGGGCCCCGCAGCGGGTCGAGGGCCTCCTCGGGGGTGAGCGGACGGTCCAGCACCGGCAGCCCGGCCCGGTGGTTCAGCAGGTGCCGGACCAGCACCCGCTCCTTGCCCTGCGCCTTGAACTCCGGCCAGTACTCGCCCATCGGCGCGTCCAGGTCCAGCTCCCCGCGCCGGTGCAGCAGCAGCGGCACGGCGGCGGCGACGCCCTTCGTCGCCGAGCGCACGACCTGGGCGGTGCCCCGGCGCCACGGCTCGGTGCCGTCGACGTCGCGCGTGCCGGCCCACAGGTCGACGACCTTGCGCCCGTCCCGGTAGACGGCGACCGCCGCGCCCCGGTCCCCGAGCGCCGTGAAGTTCCGGGCGAACGCGTCCCTGACCGGCTCGAAACCCCCGGCCACCGTGCCGTGCACATCCCTGTCCGCGTCCACTGCCCCACGTTCCTTCCCGCTGCCCGGCCCGCCGCCCGATCGCCTGCGGCAGTGGGTGCAACAGCCGCCGGACGCCTGTGATTCCTCGGGTACGCGTCGTCACCGGCCACGGGTCGAAGCCGGAGGCGGTTCCGGGCGGGGGTCTCGTCGTCCCGTCGGCGGGACACCGGGAGCGGAGCGTGAGGGACCGCACATGCCGGAAATGTGTCGTTCCGAAAAAACAGGACATCCGGAGGAAGGCGGGTGCACGGCTCCCGCCCAGGTGGCACAGCGTGAAGGGCGGCCCGATGTCCGTAGTCGAGCAGTACGCGCGAGCCCACATCCTGACGGACGCGGACCGCCCGGACGAGGACGACGGCGGTGCCATACCGGTCGTCCTGCGCTACGACCCCGGCCGCGACCCCCGCTCGGTCTGCGTCGGCCTGCCGGGGCGGGGCCGCAGCGGCGCCCCGCGCGAGTGGCGGTTCGCCCGGGGTCTGCTGGAGCAGGGGCTGCGCGCGCCCGCCGGGAGCGGTGAGGTGCGGGTGTGGCCGTGCGGACGGGTGCAGACCGTCGTCGAGTTCCACTCCCCGCAGGGCTGCTCCGTGGTCCAGTTCGACTCCAAGACCCTCCTGCGCTTCCTGCGCCGCACCCACGCCGCGGCCGCGGAGCCGGTGGCGCACTGAGCGGTTCCTCCGGTTCCTCCGGTCCCGCCGGGGGCCTGAACGCCGCCCGCCTCAGCCGCCGGCCCCCAGCCCCCCGCCTCAGCCCAGCCTCAGCCGCCCGCCTTCAGCAGCGCCGCCACGAGGGGCCCCGCGGTGTCGCCGCCGTGGCCGCCCTGCTGGACGACGCCCGCCGCGGCCAGGTCGTCCCGGTACGCGGTGAACCAGCCGTTCGGCTTCTCCTGGCCGTCGACCTCCGCCGAGCCGGTCTTCGCGCCGACGTCACCGCTCACCCCGGCCATCGCCCGGGCCGCCGTGCCGGACGCGGCCGTGTAGGACATCAGCTCGCGCAGCTGCCCCAGCGTGGACGCGGACATCGTGCGCGGGGCCGTGGCCAGCCTGCGCCCGTCGACCGACGGGGAGACCAGGTACGGCTGGTGGAAGGTGCCCGTCCGCACGGTCGCCGCCACGGACGCCATGGTGAGCGGACTCATCCGCACCCCGCCCTGCCCGATGAGGGAGGCGGCCATCGGCGCCGCGCTCTGCACCGGCACCGAGCCGTCGAAGGTGGGCACGCCGACCGCCCAGTCGTTGCGGGAGAGACCGAAGACCTGCTGGGCCTGTCTGGTGAGGTCGTCGTCGGCCAGTTCGGGGGCCTGGCTGATGAAGGCGGTGTTGCAGGAGCGGGCGAAGCTCGCCCTGAACGTGCCGTCCGCGATCTCGAACTCGTCGTCGTTCTGGAACTTCCAGCCGCCGTAGCTGAAGTACTTCGGGCACGGGTGCGGCTCGTCGGCCGACGCCAGGCCCTTCTCGAGGAGCAGCGAGGCGCTGATGACCTTCATCGTCGAGCCGGGGGCCAGAGCGCCCTGGAAGGCGGTGTTGAAGCCGTGGCCGCCGTTGGCGACCGCGAGGATCTCGCCCGTCGAGGCGCGCAGCAGCACGACCGAGGCCCGCGGGCTGCCGGCCACCTGCCGTTCGGCGGCGGCCTGCAGACCCGGGTCCAGGGTGGTCCTCACGGTGCCCGGCGTGCCCTCGCTCAGCTCCAGCAGGGTCTTGTCGGACACCTTCGCCGCTCTGGACTCCTTGCCGCGGACCGCGCGCAGCTCGATGCCGGCCGTGCCGCCGGCCTTCTTGCCGTACTTCTCGCGCAGCCCGTCCAGGACGGTGCCGAGCGACGGGTACTTCGCGGCGGTGATCTCCCCGCCGTCCCGGTCCAGTGCCTTCACCGGCGGCGTCCCGGCCTCGCCGGTGACCAGCCGGTCCCCGTCCCTCAGCTCGGGATGGACGACGGCCGCGTGCCAGTCGACGCGCGGCTCGCCGTCACCGGCCCGGCGTACGACGGTCAGCGCGCTGTCGTACGCGAGCGCCCTGCCGACCGCCTCGTCCCGCTGCCCGGCGCCGTCCGCCGCCCCGCCCCGGTACACCACCGTCGCCTTGACGGAGAACGGGACCCGGGCGCCGGCCGGGGTGCCCGCGGTGAGCGTCGTGCCGGTGGCGCGGGCGTCCTTCGTCCAGCCGGTGAGCAGGGCCTTCGCGGCCTCGGCGTCGTCGGTGGCGGCAGCCGCGGCGGCGACGTCGCCCCGCTGCCACGCCGTGAGGAACCGCTGGGCCGTGGTGGTGACCTCGGCCGCCGTCAGCGGGCCGGTCCTCACCTTCCGCCCGGCCGCCGCGGAGGCCGTCCGTCCGCTCTCGTCGGCCACGGTCCCGCCGCCGTACAGCGCCCACGCGCCGACCCCCGCGCCGGCCACGGCCACCACGGCCACGCCGCCGACCAGGGCAGATGACGTCCTGCGCCGCCCGGCGGCGGCCCTTCTGCTGCCCACTGTGCCCCGTTCCTCCGTCGTGCCCGCGGTCCCCGGGCCGCCCGGTCGCCGCCCACTGCCGCGACGGCGACCAGCCTAGGACGTACGTGCCGGCCCGGCCCGCCTCAGCCGCCCGCCCGCAGGACGTCCGCCACGATCGGGCCGGCCGCGTCGCCGCCGTGGCCGGCTCCCTCGGCCATGGCCGCCGCGGCGACGTCGCCCCGGAAGCCGGTGAACCAGCTGTCGGACACGGACTGCCCGTCGACCTCCGACGATCCGGTCTTGGCACCGATGTCGCCGCTGAGCCCGGCCATGGCCTCACGGGCGGTGCCCTGGGTGGCGGTGATCCGCATCATCTGCTTCAGCTGCGCGGCGGTGGACCGCGGCAGTCCCTTGGCGGTGGCCAGCTGCCGGCCGTCCAGCTCGGGGGAGACCAGATACGGCTGGCGGAACTCGCCGGTGACGGCGGTCGCCGTCACCGACGCCATGTTCAGCGGGTTCATCTGGACCTGGCCCTGGCCGATGGCGTTCGCCGCCCGGTCGGGACCGCTGACGGCGGGGACGCGGCCGTCGAAGGAGACGATGCCGGTCTGCCAGTTGTCGCCCTTGAGCCCGAAGCGCTCCTCGGCCTCCTGTGTCAGGGAGGCGTCCGTGAGCGGTTCCTCGTCGATGAGCTTGATGAAACCGGTGTTGCAGGAGCGCATGAAGGTGTTCGCGAGCGTGGCGCTCAGGTCGGCCTTCATGCCGGTGAGGTTCTTGAAGGTCTGGCTCTGCCAGGTCGCCGTGTCCGGGCAGGGGGCGGGGCCGTTCATCGAGGTCACGCCGTTGTCGATGAGCATCGCCGCGGTGATGATCTTCATGGTGGAGCCGGGGGCGACCCGGCCCTCGAACGCCGCGTTGAAGCCGTCCGCGCGGTTGTTCGCCACGGCCAGCACTTCGCCGGTGCTCGGCTTGACGGCGACCACCGAGGACTCCTCGAACCTGCCGACCGCCCGCTCCGCCGCCGCCTGCACGTCCGCGCTGAGCGTGGTGCGCAGCTTGCCGGGCTCGCCCTCGGTGATCGTGAGCAGCGGGGTGTCGGGGGCCCCGGTGGCCTCGTGCCGGACCACCAGCTCGACGCCGGGCGTGCCGCCCGCCTTGTCGCCGTACTTCTCGCGCAGCTTGGCGAGAACCGGGCCGAGCGAGGGGTACTTCTCCTTCGTCAGCACGCTGCCCTCGCGGCCGACGGCCTGGATCTGCGGGGTGGCCGACTCCTCGGTGACCAGCGTGTCGCCGTCCTTCAGCCGCGGATGGACGACGGACGGCTTCCAGTCGACCAGCGCCCGCCCGGTGGTCCGCCCGCGCACCACGGTCAGCTCGCTGCGGTACGTCAGCGGCTCGGTCACGCCCTTGTGGGACACCTCGGCCTTCACCGTGAACGGCACGGTCATGCCGCTCACGCTCACCTGGCCGGGTGTGATCTCGACGCCGGTGATGCGGGCGTCCTCGGCGTAGGCCGTCAGCAGGGAGGCGGCGGCCGCGCTGTTGTCCGTGAGCTGCGCCGCCGTCGCCGCGTCGCCCTTCTCCCAGGCCGCGAAGAACTCCTCCGAGGTCTCCTTCACCTCGTCGGCGCTCGGCGGCCCGCTCCTCGGGGCCCCGGCGGACCCCGCGCCGCCGTCCCCGTCCAGCGCCGACACGACGTTGTAGGCGCCGTACCCGGCCCCGCCCACCATCACGGCGAGCGCGCCGCCTACGACGGCGACCTTGACCCCCCTGCCCATACGGCAAGTCCCCTCTTCGTCGGTCCCCCCTGCGCGTACTCGGACGCGTTCAGAAGTAGTTGCAGGGGCACTCTATGGGCCGGTGGAGGCCGAAGGTACGGACGTTTCGGGAAGGTGGCCGAACGGATACCGCCCCGTGCGGGCGGGGCCGGACGGGGCGGCAGGGGGCCGGGACGCCCCGGGCCGGGCCTCAGACCCAGGTGTCCAGCCACATCCGCGACCGCCAGTCGTCCATGGGGATCGCCTGGCCCGTGTAGAGCGGCCAGAAGTAGATGAAGTTCCAGGCGATCAGCAGCACCAGCACGCCCGCGCCCGTCGCCCCCACGACCCGCCGGGTGTCGCCGCAGCCCGGCCGGCCCACGACCGCCCCCAGCAGCATCGCCACCGCCAGGCACAGGAAGGGCAGGAAGACGACGGCGTAGAAGAGGAAGATCGTCCGCTCCTGGTACAGGAACCAGGGCAGGTAGCCGGCCGCCAGCCCGCAGGCGACGGCACCCGCGCGCCAGTCGCGGCGGAAGGCCCAGCGCCACAGGACGTACAGCAGGGCGAAGCAGCCGATCCACCACAGCAGCGGGGTGCCGATCGCCAGCACCTCGCGGGCGCACTTCTCGCCCGCGTCGGCCGGGCAGCCGTCCGTGCCGGGCGCCGGCGACTCGTAGAAGTAGGACACCGGGCGGCCCAGGACCAGCCAGCTCCACGGGTTGGACTGGTAGGTGTGCGGCGAGGTCAGGTGGGTGTGGAAGTCCAGCACCTGCGTCTCGTAGTGCCACAGGCTGCGCCACCAGTCGGGGAAGAGCCACGACCAGGAGCTGTCCCTGCCGTCGGTCGCCGCCCAGTTGCGGTAGTAGCCACCGCTGCCGTCGGCGGCGGAGAAGATCCACCCGGCCCACGACCAGACGTACGTGATCAGCGCGACCGGCACCGTCGACAGGAACGCCCAGCCCAGGTCGTGCCGCAGCACCGCCAGGTGCGGCCGGCGGGCGCCCGCGACCCGGCGGGAGCCGACGTCCCACAGCACGGACATCACGCAGAACGCCGCCATGATGTACAGGCCGTTCCACTTGGTCGCCGCGGCCAGGCCCAGCATCAGCCCCCCCGCCAGCCGCCACGGCCGCCACCCGAGCCGGAAGGTCTCCGCGATGCGCGCGTCCGGCCGGACCAGGCCGTCGTCGTCCACCGGCAGCGCGGCGGCGAGCTTCGCCCGGGCCCGGTCCCGGTCGACGACCAGGCAGCCGAACGCGGCCAGCACGAAGAACATCAGCACGCTGTCCAGCAGCGCGGTGCGGCTCATCACGAACGCCAGCCCGTCCAGCGCCATCAGCGCGCCCGCCAGACAGCCCAGGAACGTGGACCGGAACAGGCGGCGCCCGATCCGGCACAGCAGCAGCACCGACAGCGTGCCGAGCAGCGCCGTCATGAACCGCCAGCCGAACGGGTCGAACCCGAACAGCAGCTCGCCCAGCCCGATGACGTACTTGCCGACCGGCGGATGCACGACGTACGCCGCGTCCGTGGGGATCGGGACGTCACCGCCGGTCTTCAGGATCAGGTCGTTGGCGTTCTTGTCCCAGTTGACCTCGAAACCGCGGTGGACCAGCGCCCAGGCGTCCTTGGCGTAGTACGTCTCGTCGAATATCACCGCCTTCGGGCTGCCCAGGTTCCAGAACCGCAGCACACCCGCCAGCAGTGTCACCAGCAGCGGGCCGCCCCAGTCCGACCAGCGGACGATCCGGCCGGCCGCCGTCTTCGACAGGCCGAGGAAGGCCCACAGCCGCGGGCCGGGACGCGTGTACGGCGGAACCAGCCGGTCGCGGACGTCACCCCCGGGCCGCCCCGCCGAGTAGCCGAAGCGGCGCAGCCGCTGCTGCCAGGCAGGCCCCTGCTCGTGCGGGGCCCGGTCCTGCCGGAGGTCCGTGGAGGACGCGGTACTGGTCACCGCGCCATCGTAGGGAACCGTTCTGTGCGCGTCCCGCCCACGGCCCTCCCCGGTCCGGATGCGTCCTCGTCCGTCCGCCCCTGGGAGGATGGGGGTGTGACTGGAACCCTTGTACTGGCGGGCACCCCCATCGGCGACGTCCGGGACGCCCCGCCCCGGCTCGCCGAGGAACTCGCGGGCGCCGACGTCGTCGCCGCCGAGGACACCCGGCGGCTGCGCCGGCTCACCCAGGCGCTGGGCGTCACCCCCAAGGGGCGCGTCGTGTCGTACTTCGAGGGCAACGAGTCCGCCCGTACGCCCGAACTGGTCGAGGAGCTGGTGGGCGGTGCGCGGGTGCTGCTGGTGACCGACGCCGGCATGCCGTCGGTGTCCGACCCGGGCTACCGGCTGGTCGCCGCCGCCGTCGAACGCGACGTCAGGGTGACGGCCGTGCCCGGACCGTCCGCCGTGCTCACCGCGCTCGCCCTGTCCGGGCTGCCGGTCGACCGCTTCTGCTTCGAGGGCTTCCTCCCGCGCAAGGCCGGCGAACGGCTCGGCCGGCTGCGCGAGGTCGCCGCCGAGCGCCGCACCCTCGTCTACTTCGAGGCCCCGCACCGCCTCGACGACACCCTCGCCGCGATGGCCGAGGTGTTCGGCGCCGACCGGCGGGCCGCCGTGTGCCGGGAGCTGACCAAGACGTACGAGGAGGTCAGGCGCGGCGGACTGGGCGAGCTGGCCGCGTGGGCCGCCGAGGGCGTGCGCGGCGAGATCACCGTCGTGGTCGAGGGCGCCCCGGAGAAGGGGCCCGAGGAGACCGGCCCCGAGGAGCTGGTGCGCCGGGTGCGGGTGCGCGAGGAGGCCGGGGAGCGGCGCAAGGAGGCGATCGCCGCGGTGGCCGCCGAGGCGGGCGTGCCCAAGCGCGAGGTGTTCGACGCGGTGGTGGCGGCCAAGCACGCCGACGCGTGACGGCGGCCGGGCGGCGCGGACGCCGGAGGGCGTGAGACCGGGTCCCGGAGGGCGTGACACCGGGCCCCGCGGGCGTCCGCGCCCCGCGTGGCGGCGGGCGGTCCGCCCGCGGGCCGTGGTCCGGCACGCCCCTTCCGTAGGATCGGAGCATGCCTTCGAACGCCTCGGACCGGACCGACAGGAACGACGCCCCGCCGCTCCCCGAACCTCTGCGGGTACCGGTCGCCGACTCGCACACCCACCTCGACATGCAGGCGGGCACGGTCGCCGAGGGCCTCGCGAAGGCCGCCTCCGTCGGCGTCACCACTGTCGTCCAGGTCGGCTGCGACCTCGCCGGCTCCCGCTGGGCGGCCGAGACCGCGGCGGAGTACGACGCCGTCCACGCCACCGTCGCCCTGCACCCCAACGAGGCCCCGCGCATCGTCCACGGAGACCCCGACGGCTGGTCGCGGCAGGGCGCCCGGCGGCCCGGCGGGGACGCGGCGCTGGACGAGGCGCTCGCCGAGATCGACCGCCTCGCGGCACTCCCGCAGGTCAAGGGCGTCGGCGAGACCGGCCTCGACCACTTCCGCACCGGCCCCGAGGGCAAGGAGGCCCAGGAGAGGTCCTTCCGCGCCCACATCGAGATCGCCAAGCGGCACGGCAAGACCCTGGTCATCCACGACCGCGACGCCCACGCCGACGTCCTGCGCGTCCTGAAGGAGGAGGGCGCCCCCGAGCGCACCGTCTTCCACTGCTACTCCGGCGACGCGGAGATGGCCCGGATCTGCGCCGAGGCCGGCTACTACATGTCCTTCGCCGGCAACGTCACCTTCAAGAACGCCCAGAACCTGCGCGACGCCCTCGCCGTGGCCCCGCAGGAACTGGTCCTGGTGGAGACCGACGCCCCCTTCCTGACGCCGGTGCCCTACCGGGGCCGCCCCAACGCGCCCTACCTCGTGCCGGTCACGGTGCGCGCGATGGCCGCCGTGCGCGGCACCGACGAGGACACCCTGGCGACGGCCCTCGCGGCCAACACCGCCCGCGCCTTCGCCTACTGACCGGCGCCCCGTCCGCACCACGGGACCCGGCCGCCCCCGCCGCCCGGGGCGGCCGGCGCGCCGCCCCGGCTACCCTTGCGGGGTGAGCAGCCCCACCCCCGACGCCCTTCTCGGGCCCGCCGACGTCCGCGAACTCGCGGCGGCGCTCGGCGTGCGCCCCACCAAGCAGCGCGGCCAGAACTTCGTCATCGACGCCAACACGGTCCGCCGTATCGTCCGCACCGCCGAGGTACGCCCCGACGACGTGGTGGTCGAGGTGGGACCGGGTCTCGGCTCGCTCACCCTGGCCCTGCTGGAGGCCGCCGACCGGGTCACCGCCGTCGAGATCGACGACGTCCTCGCCGGCGCCCTCCCCGCCACCGTCGCCGCCCGCATGCCCGAGCGCGCCGGCCGCTTCGCGCTGGTCCACTCCGACGCGATGCAGGTGACCGAGCTGCCGGGCCCCGCCCCGACCGCGCTCGTCGCCAACCTGCCCTACAACGTCGCCGTGCCCGTCCTCCTCCACATGCTCGACACCTTCCCGAGCATCGAGCGGACCCTCGTCATGGTCCAGGCCGAGGTCGCCGACCGCCTCGCCGCAGGCCCCGGCTCCAAGGTGTACGGCGTCCCCTCCGTGAAGGCGAACTGGTACGCCGAGGTCAAGCGGGCCGGCTCCATCGGCCGCAACGTCTTCTGGCCCGCCCCGAACGTCGACAGCGGCCTCGTGTCACTCGTCCGGCGGACCGAGCCGCTGAAGACCACCGCGTCCAAGGCGGAGGTCTTCGCCGTCGTCGACGCCGCGTTCGCCCAGCGCCGCAAGACCCTGCGGGCCGCCCTCGCGGGGTGGGCCGGTTCGGCGGCCGCCGCCGAGGCCGCCCTCGTCGCCGCGGGCGTGTCCCCGCAGGCGCGCGGAGAGGCGCTGACCGTGGAAGAGTTCGCGCGTATCGCCGAACACAAGCAGTGACGGAGAGTGACGAGCAAGTGAGCGTGACGGTCCGGGTCCCCGCCAAGGTCAACGTCCAGCTCGCGGTCGGCGCCGCCCGCCCCGACGGCTTCCACGACCTGGCCAACGTCTTCCTCGCGGTCTCCCTGTACGACGAGGTCACCGCCACCCCGGCCGACGGGCTGCGCCTCACCTGCGAGGGCCCGGACGCCGACCGGGTCCCCCTGGACCGGACCAACCTCGCCGCCCTCGCGGCCGAGGCGCTCGCCGTGCGCTATGGCCGCACCCCCGACGTCCACCTGCACATCGCCAAGGACATCCCCGTCGCCGGCGGCATGGCGGGCGGCAGCGCGGACTGCGCCGGCGCGCTGGTCGCCTGCGACGCCCTGTGGGGCACCGGAGCCTCGCGCGAGGAGCTGCTGGAGATCTGCGCCGAGCTGGGCAGCGACGTGCCGTTCAGCCTGGTCGGCGGCGCGGCGCTCGGCACCGGGCGGGGCGAGAGGCTGACGGAGCTGGAGGTCGGCGGCGACTTCCACTGGGTGTTCGCGCTGGCCTCGCGGGGGCTGTCGACCCCGGCCGTCTACCGCGAATTCGACCGGCTGGGGGAGGGCCTGGAGATTCCGGAGCCGGTCGCCGACCAGGCGGTCCTCGACGCCCTCGCCAAGGGCGACCCGGCCGCGCTCGCCGTGGCCGTCTCCAACGACCTCCAGCCGGCCGCGCTCTCCCTCTTCCCCGAACTGTCCGACACCCTCGCGGCGGGACGGGCGGCCGGCGCGCTGGCCGCCCTGGTCTCGGGGTCGGGGCCGACGACGGCCTTCCTCGCCGCCGACGCGAAGTCCGCGTCCGACATCGCCGGGGTGCTGCGGGCGTCGGGGACCTGCCGCGACGTGCGCACGGCGGTGGGGGCGGCGGCGGGGGCGACGGTGGTGTGAGAGGGCTCGGCTTCAGTACCCGTCGATGGCGGTCAGGTCGATGTCGATCGGGTAGGGGACGTCGACTTTGATGCGGTCGTGATGAATGCCGGTCAGCGCGTAGGTGCCCGTGGTCTGTCCGAGCTCGTACACCTGGATCACAGGACGGCTGTCCGGGCTGACCATGTCGACCAGCCAGAAGTGGCGAATCCCCGCTGTGGCGTATTTGTGGGGCTTGGTGTGCCGGTCCCGTGACTCGGACTCCGGCGAGACCACCTCGACTGCCATCACGACCTCGTCTCCCTCGAAACGCGTCTGGAGAGGTCCTCGTCTCGCCTCTGCCTTGACGATGGAGATGTCCGGCTCCGGGCCGTTGCGCCGGTCCAGTACGACGGTCATCTCACGGGCGACCTTGAGATGCGACGGAATCGTGCTCCGTAGGCCGGTCACCAGCAGGTCGATGGCCGCAAAATGGAACCAGCGCTGTGGACTCACGAAAACCAGGCTCCCGTCGATCAACTCGGTGTGTCGCGGGAGATCGGGCAGTGTGAACAGGTCGTCCACGGTGTAACCGTCCGTCGGCGGCATCGGCCAACGCGACTGCTCGACGAACTCGGCGGTCATTGTTCCTCCCATATGCGGGATCCTGCTGCCTGCCCTCCAAGGTAACCGGGGGATACGACACACGTCATCACAAAGAGTGACGACCCCCGCCCGCGTCACCCCACCCCCCGGAGGGCCTACGCTTGAAGGCTGATCGTCCCCCAGGCAGGAGAGAAATGGCCGTCAATCTGGTCAATGTCGAGAACGTGAGCAAGGTGTACGGCACCCGTGCCCTGCTCGACGGCGTGTCCCTCGGCGTCTCCGAGGGGGACCGCATCGGCGTCGTCGGCCGCAACGGCGACGGCAAGACGACCATGATCCGGATGCTCGCCAGGCTGGAGGAGCCCGACACCGGCCGGGTCACCCACTCCGGCGGGCTGCGGCTCGGCGTGCTCACCCAGCACGACTCCCTCGACCCGGAGGCCACGGTCCGCCACGAGGTCATCGGCGACATGGCCGACCACGAGTGGGCGGGCAACGCCAAGGTCCGCGACGTGCTGACCGGCCTGTTCGGCGGGCTCGACCTGCCCGGGTTCCCGCAGGGCCTCGACACCGTCATCGGTCCGCTCTCCGGCGGCGAGCGGCGCCGGATCGCGCTGGCCAAGCTGCTCATCGACGAACAGGACCTGATCGTCCTCGACGAGCCCACCAACCACCTCGACGTCGAGGGCATCGCCTGGCTCGCCCGGCACCTGCGCGAGCGCCGCTCCGCGCTCGTCTGCGTCACCCACGACCGCTGGTTCCTCGACCAGGTCTGCACCCGCATGTGGGACGTCCAGCGCGGCGTCGTCCACGAGTACGAGGGCGGCTACTCCGACTACGTCTTCGCCCGCGCCGAGCGCGAGCGCATCGCCGCCACCGAGGAGACCAAGCGGCAGAACCTCGTCCGCAAGGAACTGGCCTGGCTGCGGCGCGGCGCCCCCGCCCGCACCTCCAAGCCCCGCTTCCGCGTCGAGGCCGCCAACGAGCTGATCGCCGACGTGCCCCCGCCCCGCGACAGCAGCGAGCTGATGAAGTTCGCCTCGTCCCGGCTCGGCAGGACCGTCTTCGACCTGGAGGACGTGACCGTCCAGGCCGGCCCCAAGGTGCTGCTCAAGCACGTCACCTGGCAGCTCGGCCCCGGCGACCGCATCGGCCTCGTCGGTGTCAACGGCGCCGGCAAGACCTCCCTGCTGCGCGCCCTCGCCGACGCCGCGTTCAGCGACGGCGAACAGCAGCCGGCCGGCGGGCACGTGCGCGTCGGAAGGACCGTCAAGCTGGCCTACCTCTCCCAGGAGGTCGCCGAACTCGACCCCGCCTGGCGGGTGCTGGAGGCCGTGCAGCGCGTCCGTGAGCGCGTCGACCTCGGCAAGGGCCGCGAGATGACCGCCGGGCAGCTGTGCGAGACGTTCGGCTTCGGCAAGGAGAAGCAGTGGACGCCGGTCGGCGACCTGTCCGGCGGTGAGCGGCGGCGGCTGCAGCTGCTGCGCCTGCTCATGGACGAACCCAACGTCCTCTTCCTCGACGAGCCCACCAACGACCTCGACATCGAGACCCTCACCCAGCTCGAGGACGTCCTCGACGGCTGGCCCGGTTCGATGATCGTCATCTCCCACGACCGGTTCTTCATCGAGCGCACCACCGACCGGGTCTTCGCCCTGCTCGGCGACGGTGCCCTGCGGATGCTGCCGCGCGGCATCGACGAGTACCTGGAGCGACGGCAGCGGATGGAGGAGGCCGCGGCGGCAGGCGCGCCCGCCCCCGTGACGAAGCCGGCCTCCGAGGTGCCCGAGAAGAGCGCCGCCGACGTGCGCGCGGCCAAGAAGGAGCTGCAGAAGATCGAGCGGCAGCTCGACAGGATCTCCGAGAAGGAGAGCAGGCTGCACGCGCAGATCGCCGAGAACGCCACGGACTTCGCGAAGGTGGCCGAACTCGACGCCGAGCTGCGCGAACTGGCCGGTCAGCGGGACGAGCTGGAGATGCGCTGGCTGGAACTGGCCGAGGACGCCTGACCCGGCGCGGACCGTCGCGCGGGCGGGGCGCGCGTGATGTGAAGAGGGCGCGAAGGCGCGTAACGGAGGCATCACGGGCCGGTTCTCCCTTGGGAACAGGGGAGAACGCGGCCCGGTGCGCTGTCGGTGGCGGGTGATAGAAAGGGCCGTCTGAAGACTGTCTGAGCGACCGCCCGACAGCGCCTCCGAGGCCAGCGCGTACCTCGGGGCGTGGCGGAAAAGCACTAAGGGGGAACGCGCTGATGAGCCAGCCGCCCAACCAGCCGCCGCAGCCGGGCGGTTTCGGAGCGCCGCAGGGTCCGCCGCCGGGCGGTGGTTTCGGAGCACCGCAGACGCCGCCCCCGCAGGGCGCGCCGCAGACGCCGCCGCCCCCGCAGGGCCCGCCCTCCGGAGCGCCGCAGCCGGGGTACGGGTACCCGCAGCAGCCCGGCCCGTACGGGCAGCCGGGCCCCTACGGGCAGCAGCCGGGACCGTACCACTCCGGTCCGTACGCCCAGCCCCAGCAGCCGGGTCCCTACGGGCAGCAGCCCGGCTACGGCTACCCGCAGCCCCCGTTCCCCGGCGGCCCCGGCACCCCGCCGCCCGGCGGTCCCGGCTCCCGCAACCCCTTCAAGCGCAAGCCGGCCCTCGTGATCGGCGCCGCGGTCGCGGCCCTGCTCGTCATCGGCGGCACCGTGTGGGCGGTCACCGGCACCGGTGACGACGGCAAGGACAAGAAGCCGGTCGTCGGGAAGAGCGACGACGCCGAACCCACGGACTCGGGCAGCGCGCCGGTCGACTCCGGTGACGGCAGAGGCGACGGCGACGAGGGCCCGAAGGACCTCAACGAGGGCCGCAAGGCGGGCGAGTCCCGGGTGCTCTGGTACAAGGAGGCGCCCGACGCCCCCGGTTCCGGCGCCGACGCCGAAGGCATGTGGATCACCGACAAGGCGGCGGTGAAGGCCGCGTACAAGCAGGTCTTCGCCTACCGCACCGGTGACGGCAGGCCGGCCTGGGACCCGGTCACGTTCCCGCACGAGATCTGCGCGGTCACTCCCGGGAAGACGGCCCAGAACAAGATCGTCGTCGCCCACATGAGCGGTTCCAGCGACCGCGCCGAGTGCAACCAGCTCCAGGAGATCGACCTCGCCACCGGCAAGCAGGGCTGGAAGCAGGAGGTCGAGGACGGCGAGCTGTTCGACTCCACGAGCTCCATCGAGCTCACCGTCAGCGGCAACGTCCTGATGGTCGGCCGTTCCCAGTCCGGCACCGCGTACGACGTGACCAGCGGCAAGAAGCTGTACGACAAGAAGCGTTACGGCGACGCCTGCTTCCCCGCCGGATTCGCGGGCAGCGCGACCAGGCTGGTGCAGGTCGCCTCCTGCGGCGCCGGCGGGGACAACGAGCACGACGAGATGCAGGGCCTCGACCCGAAGACCGGCAAGGTCCTGTGGACCTACAAGTACGAGAAGGGCTGGCGGATCGCGCGCGCCTACTCCGTCGACCCGCTCGTCGTCTACGCCACTCACGAGGAGAAGGAGGCCTGGAACATCTCCAGCTTCTCGGCCGCCGGCCGGCTCCAGGCGCAGGTCGGCGTCGACGAGGACTTCGCCCCCGAGTGCGGCTGGGCCATCCTCGAACGCGACCTGCAGGGCTGCGCGGGCGTCGTCGTCGCCGGCAACACCCTCTACCTGCCGACCAAGGCGACCACCGGTGCCAACGAGATCGTCGCGGTCGGTCTCGCCGACGGCAAGGAGAAGTGGCGCGTCAGGTCCCCGGCCGACGAGACGATGGTGCCGGTGAAGACCGAGGGCGACGCGCTGATCGCCTACGTCGAACCCTCCTACGACGCGGGCGGCCAGGTGCTGTCGATCCCGACGGGCGGCGACAGCCACACGCCGGCGAAGCTGCTGCAGAACCCCCAGGGCGCCGCGGAGATCGAGGACGGTTTCTACTCCCCGGACCTCGACTGGGCCGACGGGCGCTTCTACATCTCCGCCACCCGCCTGAACGGGAACGACGACGCGAAGGAGAAGTTGATGCTCGCCTACGGCAAGTGACCTTCTTCGCCGTCCCCTTCGTCCTCTTCGCCCGTTCCTGACGGGCCGGCCGGCCCGTCCACTCCGCTCCCCGAGGTACCCACGCCATGACCCAGCCGCCGCCCCCGCCGCCCCACCAGCCCCCGCAGGGCGGAGGCTTCGGGCCGCCGCAGGACCAGCCGCCGCAGCCGACCCCGCCCGCCACGCCGCCGGCCGGTACGCCGGACCTCGGCAAGACCCCCCAGCCGGGCTACGGCTACCCGCAGGCACCGACGCCGCCGCAGACGCCTCCGGCGGGCCCGCCGCAGCCGGGGTACGGCTACCCGCAGGCGCCGCCGCAGCCCCAGCCCGGGTACGGCTACCCCGGCGGGCCGCAGCAGCCGGGGCCGTACGGGCAGCCGGCCCCCGCCTACGGCCAGCCGCCGACCCCCGCCTACGGGCAGCCGGCCCCCTACGGGCAGCCGTACCCCTACGGGCAGTACCCCGGCCAGCCCGGTCACGGCCACCCGCAGGCGACCGTGCCGATGCAGCCGCAGGCAGGCGGGCCGGGCGGCCGACGCGGGATCGGCGCGCAGGCCGCGATCATCGTGTCGGCCGTCGTCGCGATCGCGCTGATCATCGGCGGCGGTGTCTGGTACGCGAACTCCTCCGGCAAGGACGACGACAAGAAGACCACCGCGAACGGCAAGGGCGGCAAGCAGGAGAAGGGCGGCGGTGGCGGCACCTCCTCCGGCGGCAAGGAGAAGGTTCCCGCCGACCCCGCCGCCAAGGTGCTCTTCCAGGTCCCGGCCCCCGAGGTCACGAAGGAGCAGTCGACCATCTCGGTCACCGGCTCCTGGCTCACCGACAAGGTGTACGCCAAGAGCGGCGTCGGCGAGGTCGTCGGCTACGACCCGGCCAAGGGCACCAAGCTGTGGACGGTCGACCTGCCCGGCCCGGTGTGCGAGGCCACCAGGCACGTCACCGCGGACAACCGGACGGTGGTCATCAACAAGCCCGCCATGCCCACCAAGGACACCCCGCAGGGCTGCACGCAGGTCACCGTGATCGACCTGGCCGCCGGCAAGCAGGTGTGGTCCAAGAGCGCCAAGGACGGCGACCGGCCGATCTCCTTCAACAACGTCACCGTCAGCGGGGGCACTGTCGCCGCGGGCAGCACCAGCGGCGGCGTGGCCTGGGACCTCGCCACCGGCAACGTGCTCTGGTCCCCGAAGGAGACCGACTCCTGCTACGACGCCGGCTACGGCGGCGGCGAGAAGCTGGTCGCGGTGCGCAAGTGCGGCAGGTACGACAAGCCGCAGCTGAACATCCAGACCATCGACCCGAAGAGCGGCAAGGTGCTCTCCGAGTACAAGATGGACAAGGGCATCGAGTACGCGGGCGTCGTCTCGACCAACCCGCTCGTCGTCGTCGCCGACGTCGGCGACTCCGCCGGTGACGGCAGCGGCATCTCGGACTTCTTCTCCATCGACAACAAGACCGGCAAGCTGCGCACGCGCATCTCCGCGCCCGGTGACGCCTTCGCGGCGAGCTGCGAGACGATCACCGAGGTCGAGGACTGCCACGGACTGGCCGTCGGCGGCGACCGGCTCTACATCCCGACCGAGGAGCACGAGGGCGGCGGCAAGTCGATCAGCCGCACCAACGAGATCGTCGTCTTCGACCTGGCCACCGGCAAGCAGACCGGGCAGCGTGCCGACGCCGGTGACGGCTACACGATCACCCCGCTGCGCATGGACGGCGCCAACGTGCTCGCCTACAAGCGCACGTACTCCAAGGGCGGCCAGATCGTGAGCATCGACGGCGGGACGTTCAAGCAGACGACGCTGCTGGAGAACCCGGAGGACGAGGCGGTGCAGGACGTGGAGCTGAGCATGTCGCCGGAGTACTCCGAGATCATCTACTCGCAGGGGCGCCTGTACATGTCGGAGGTGTACGCCAGCGAGCTGAGGAGCGGGGACGACAAGGAGTACCTGGCGATCGCGTTCGGTACGAACGGCTGACGCCGGACCGCCGGTTCGCCGGGTCGCACGGCCCCGCCCCTGAGGGGCGGGGCCGTGCGCCGTCTTGCGGGGGATTTCCACGTTCCGGACCGGTTCTTGCCGGTAGGGGCAGCGCGAGGCCGCCCCAGCGTGTAGCTTCCGGGGGGCAGGAAGGGCGGGGTCGGGGACTGGGGTGACTGGGGGGTTGCTCGATGGGAGTGCGGCTCATGGTGGTCGACGACCACCGATTGCTCGCCGAGGCGCTCGCCTCGGCGCTGAAGCTGCGGGGGCACCGGGTGCTCGCCGCGGCGGCACCGGCCGCGGGGGCGGCGGAGCTGGTGATCAGCCGGGCGCCGGAGGTGTGCCTGCTGGGGACGGCGACACCGGCCGAGCCGGGGATGTTCGACCCGGTGGTGCGGATCAAGCGGGAACGGCCGCAGGTGGCGGTGCTGGTCCTGGGGCCGGTGCCCAGCCCCCGCGGGATCGCGGCGGCGTTCGCGGCGGGGGCGTCGGGGTACGTCCGGCACGACGAGCGCATCGAAGGGGTCGAGCGGGCGATCATGAAGGCGCGGGCGGGGGAGGCGGCGGTGGCGCCGGCGCTGCTGCAGGGGGCCTTCGGCGAACTGCTGAACCCGGCCGCGCAGCCCGACGACGAGGGGCAGCGCCTGCTGGCGATGCTCACGCCGAGGGAGGTGGAGGTCCTGGTCCGGGTCGCCGACGGGCAGGACACGCGGCTGATCGCGGCCGGGATGGGCATCGCGCCCTCGACGGCGCGGACGCATGTGCAGCGGGTCCTGATGAAACTGGGCGTCGGCTCACGCCTCGAGGCAGCCGCCCTGGCGGCCCGCACAGGCCTGCTGGACCACGCGTCCGCCTCCGGCGGTTGACGGGGATGCCCGCGGCGGCCTGTGCGGGTGGGTCGCGGGTGGGGTGTGGGGTGTGGGGTGCCTGCGGCGCCGCCGGGCCTCAAGGGCCTGAGGGGTGCCCCCCCGGGGAGGGCACCCCGTAGCGCCGGGCTGCGACACCCCCGCCCGCACCCGCGCCGGGTGACCGAGGGACGCCGGGACACGTGGCCCGCCCCTCGCCGGGTGCGTCACCGCACCCGCGTCACTCCCGCGCCGCCTCCTCGGCGGAAGGCGGCGGCGGAGCCGTCGGCCGCAGCTTCAGCCACGCCAGGAAGAACAGGCCCAGCGCCAGCATCCCCAGCCCGGTCCACAGATTGATGTTCACCCCCTCCGCCTTGTCGATGTCGGCGTCGGACGCCGTGAAGCCCGCGATCGTCACGATGACGCCGTAGACCACGAACAGTCCGCCGATGATCCGCCGGATGTCGAACAGCCGCGCCGCGGTGACGGACTTGGTCTCCAGCTCGGAGACCTCGTCCTGGACGTTCTTGCCGGAGTGGGAATCGGACATGCTCTCTCAATCCTCCCGCGATCAGAACGAGAACGGGATGTAGCAGGCGGCGGCCAGCACGACCGCGCCCCAGCCCAGCAGCGCCGGCTTGCGGTACCACGCGTCGTCGCCCTCGGCGGGCGCCTCGGTCATGCCGGGGGAGACGGTGCCGTAGACCAGGCCCTGGAGCTCGGCGGTGGGCTTCGGCGCGGTGAACAGGGAGACGGCGACCATGACGACCGCGCCGGCCACGAAGCCGGCGATCGCGGAGACGAAGTTGGCGCCCTGGTCGGAGGGGATGTCGACGATGCCCTGCTTGTAGACGACGAAGTAGTTCACCATCGCGGCCGTGGTGCCCGCGACCAGGCCCCAGAAGCCGGACTTCATGGACGCCCGCTTCCAGAACATGCCGATGATGAAGACCACGAACATCGGCACGTTGAAGAAGGAGAAGAGCGTCTGGAGGTAGCTCATGATGTTCGAGAACGACGAGGCCAGGAACGCCGTGCCGATGGAGGCCAGGACGCCGATCACCGTGATCAGGCGGCCGAAGCGGACGTAGTAGTCGTCCTCGCGGTCCTTGACGACGTACCGGGCCCAGATGTCGGTGGTGAAGACCGTGTTGAAGGACGACACGTTCGCCGCCATGCCCGCCATGAACGCGGCCAGCAGGCCGGTCACCGCGATGCCGAGGACGCCGTTGGGCAGCAGCTGCTGCATCAGGTACGGGATCGCGTCGTTGTACTGGAGGTCCGAGCCGGGCGTGCCGATCTTCGGGACGAGCACGGCGGCGACCAGGCCCGGGATCATCACGACGAAGACGATGAAGATCTTCGGGAAGGCGGCGATCAGGGGCGTGCGCTGGGCCGCCGAGAGGTTCTTCGCGGACAGGGCGCGCTGCACCTCGGCGAAGTTGGTCGTCCAGTAGCCGAAGGACAGGACGAAGCCGAGGCCGAGGACGATGGTCAGCCAGTTGGCGCCCAGCGGGTTGTCGCTGCCGATGCCCGTGCCGCCCCAGGACGTCATGAAGTCGCCGCCGTGGGTCCGGGTGAGGGAGTCCGAGAGGCCGTCCCAGCCGCCGACCTTCTTCAGGCCGAGGACGGTGATCGGGATGAGGCCGGCCAGGATCACGAAGAACTGCAGGACCTCGTTGTAGATCGCCGAGGACAGGCCGCCCAGCGTGATGTACGCGAGGACGAAGAAGCCGGCGACCACGATGGCCACCCACTGCGGCCAGCCGAGGAGGGCCTCGACGACGATCGCGAGGGCGTAGAGGTTGACGCCGGCGATGAGGATGGCGGCGACGGCGAACAGGGCCGAACTCAGCAGGTGCGAGGCCCTGTCGAAGCGCATCAGCAGGAACTCGGGCACCGAGCGGACCTTGGAGCCGTAGTAGAACGGCATCATCACCAGGCCGAGGAAGACCATCGCCGGGATGGCGCCGATCCAGTACCAGTGGGTCGTGTAGACGCCGTACTGGGCGCTGTTGGCGGCCATGCCGAGGATCTCGGTGGCGCCCAGGTTGGCCGCGACGAAGGCGAGGCCGGTGACCCAGGCGGGCAGCGAGCGGCCGGACAGGAAGAAGTCCAGGCTGGTCCTGACCGAACGGCGGGCGGCGAAGCCGATGCCGAGCACGACGACGAAGTAGATCCCGAGGATCGAGTAGTCGAGCCAGTTGGTGGGGAGTCGAAGCTCCGCGGCTAGATATGTGGGGGTTTGCATGCGAACTCGCTTCGTTGCGCGAACTGGTCCGGAGCGGAACCTACGCCTCCGCGTTCAGTAATTGAACACTTCTGGTGATGTTCTTTGTTTGATTGTGATGATCGGGTTGCTGGTGAGTTGTGATGTGTTATGTTCGATTGTGTTGGGTGATTGGGTGTGGGCGCAGAGGAGAGCGGCAGTGAAGAAGACCTCGACCCGGCTGGCCGACGGTCGCGAGCTCGTCTACTACGACCTGCGCGACGACACCGTGCGCGACGCCGTGGACCGCCGCCCGCTGGAGCCGACCGTCACCACCTCCGAGATCCGCCGCGACCCGCTGCTCGGCGACTCGGTCGCCGTCGCCTCCCACCGCCAGGGCCGCACCTACCACCCGCCGGCCGACGAGTGCCCGCTGTGCCCCTCGCGGGGCGGGCGGCTGAGCGAGATCCCCGACGCGTCGTACGACGTGGCGGTCTTCGAGAACCGCTTCCCCTCGCTGGCCGGCGACTCCGGCCGCTGCGAGGTCGTCTGCTTCACCTCCGACCACCACGCCTCCTTCGCCGACCTGAGCGAGGAGCAGGCCCGGCTCGTCCTCGACGCCTGGACGGACCGCACCGCGGAGCTGTCGCACCTGCCCTCCGTGGAACAGGTCTTCTGCTTCGAGAACCGCGGCGCCGAGATCGGCGTGACGCTGGGTCACCCGCACGGGCAGATCTACGCCTACCCGTTCACCACGCCCCGCACCGCGCTGATGCTCCGCTCCCTCGCCGCGCACCAGGAGGCGACCGGCGGGGAGAACCTGTTCGACGCGGTGGTGGAGCGGGAGTCGGCCGGCGAGCGGGTCGTCCTGGAGGGCGAGCACTGGGTGGCCTTCGTGCCGTACGCGGCGCACTGGCCCTACGAGGTGCACCTCTATCCCAGGCGCCGCGTGCCCGACCTGCTCGGGCTCGACGAGGCGGCGCGCACGGAGTTCCCCCAGGTCTATCTGGAACTGCTGAGGCGCTTCGACCGGATCTTCGGGGAGGGCGAGCCCCCGACGCCGTACATCGCGGCCTGGCACCAGGCCCCGTTCGGCGCGCTGGAGGACTTCGAGGGCGTGACGCGGGACGACTTCGCGCTGCACCTGGAGCTTTTCACTATTCGCCGTACGTCCGGCAAGCTGAAGTTCCTCGCGGGCTCCGAGTCCGGCATGAACGTGTTCATCAACGACGTGCCCCCGGAGCGCGCGGCCGAGCGACTGCGAGAGGTAGCGAGTTCATGAGCGGTAAGTACCTGGTGACGGGCGGGGCCGGCTATGTCGGCAGCGTGGTCGCCCAGCATCTGCTGGAGGCGGGCCACGAGGTCACCGTCCTCGACAACCTCTCCACCGGGTTCCGCGAGGGAGTCCCGGCGGGCGCCACGTTCGTCGAGGGCGACATCCGCGACGCCGCCAAGTGGCTGGACGCCTCCTTCGACGGCGTGCTGCACTTCGCCGCGTTCTCGCAGGTCGGCGAGTCGGTCGTGAAGCCCGAGAAGTACTGGGACAACAACGTCGGCGGCACCATGGCCCTGCTGGAGGCCATGCGCACGGCGGGCGTGCGCCGGCTGGTCTTCTCCTCCACGGCCGCCACCTACGGCGAGCCCGAGCAGGTGCCGATCGTCGAGACCGCGCCGACGAGGCCCACCAACCCGTACGGCGCCTCCAAGCTCGCCGTGGACCACATGATCACCGGCGAGGCGGCGGCCCACGGCCTGGGCGCGGTCTCCCTGCGCTACTTCAACGTCGCGGGCGCCTACGGCGAGTACGGCGAGCGCCACGACCCCGAGTCGCACCTGATCCCGCTGGTCCTCCAGGTCGCCCAGGGCAGGCGCGAGGCGATCTCCGTCTACGGCGACGACTACCCGACGCCGGACGGCACCTGCGTGCGCGACTACATCCACGTCGCCGACCTCGCCGAGGCCCACCTCCTCGCCCTGGACGCGGCCGTCCCCGGCGAGCACCTCATCTGCAACCTGGGCAACGGCAACGGCTTCTCCGTCCGCGAGGTCGTCGAGACCGTCCGCCGGGTCACCGGCCATCCGATCCCCGAGGTCGTGGCCCCCCGCCGCGGCGGCGACCCGGCCACCCTGGTGGCGTCGGCCGCCACCGCCCGCGAGAAGCTGGGCTGGAACCCGACCCGCGCGGACCTCGCGGGAATCGTCGCCGACGCGTGGCAGTTCGCGCAGCGGCACGCGAAGTAGACCTGCAGTACGTGGAGAAGGACGGAAGGGCGAGGGGTCAGGGCATGAGCGAGGCTGTCGCGCAGGCGGTCGGCGAGCGGTTCCGCGAGCTGTACGGGACCGGACCGCAGGGGGTGTGGGCGGCGCCCGGCCGCGTCAACCTCATCGGCGAGCACACCGACTACAACGACGGCTTCGTCATGCCGTTCGCCCTTCCGCACACCGCGGTCGCCGCGGTCTCCCGCCGCGACGACGGCGTCCTGCGGCTGCACTCGGCGGACATCGACGCGGGCGTCGTCGAGCTGCGCGTCGCCGACCTGACCCCCGGCACGGACCGGTCCTGGACGGCGTACCCCTCGGGCGTCGTCTGGGCACTGCGCGAGGCCGGGCACGAGATCACCGGCGCCGACGTCCACCTCGCCTCGACCGTCCCCTCGGGCGCGGGCCTGTCCTCGTCGGCGGCCCTGGAGGTCGTCGTCGCCCTCGCCCTGAACGACCTGTACGGGCTCGGCCTGCGCGGCTGGCAGCTGGCCCGCCTGTGCCAGCGCGCCGAGAACGTCTACGTCGGCGCGCCGGTCGGCATCATGGACCAGACCGCCTCCGCCTGCTGCGAGGCCGGGCACGCCCTGTTCCTCGACACCCGCGACCTGTCCCAGCGTCAGATCCCCTTCGACCTGGCCGCCGAGGGGATGCGCCTGCTCGTCGTCGACACCCAGGTCAAGCACTCCCACAGCGAGGGCGAGTACGGCAAGCGCCGCGCCGGCTGCGAGAAGGGGGCCGCCCTGCTGGGCGTCGACGCGCTGCGGGACGTGCCGTACGGGGAACTGGACGCGGCGCTGGAGCGGCTGGGCGACGAGGAGGAGGTGCGCCGCCTGGTCCGCCACGTCGTCACGGAGGACGAGCGCGTGGAGCGGGTGGTGGCCCTGCTGGAGTCCGGCGACACCCGCGCCATCGGCCCGGTCCTCGTCGAGGGCCACGTCTCCCTGCGGGACGACTTCCGCGTCTCCTGCCCGGAGCTGGACCTGGTCGTCGACACGGCCCTGGAGGCCGGCGCGCTGGGCGCGCGGATGACCGGCGGCGGCTTCGGCGGCTCGGCGATCGTCCTGGCGGAGGCCGGGGACGTCGACGGCATCACCAAGGCGGTCGAGGACGCCTTCGCCGCGGCCGGCCTCACCGCCCCCCGCGTGTTCGAGGCGGTGCCCGCGGCGGGCGCGCGGCGGCTCAGCCCAGCCGCTTGACCAGCGTGTACTCGGTGATCCCCGGCGGATAGTCGGGGATCACGCACACCACCTCGTAGCCCAGCTTCCGGTAGAAGTCCGGGGCCTGGAAGTCCCAGGTCTCCACGCGCGCCGCCGCACAGCCCCGTTCCTCGCGCGCCGTCCGTTCCGCCTCGCCCAGCAGGGCCGTGCCCAGGCCCCGGCCCCGGCAGCGGTCGTCCACCCACAGATAGGTCACGTGCAGCCACGACGCCCACGTGTGCCCGACGAGACCGCCCGCGAGACCCCCGCCCTCGTCCAGCACCCAGACGTGCAGCGGGAATTCGCGTTCGTGAGGGGTGCCGCGCAGGGAGCGCAGGACGGAAGAGGCGGCCGTGTTCGTCCTCCGCAGGCGGGTGCGCAGCAGATCCCGCCGCGCTCTGTCCACTTCCGTCACAAGGCGAAACATGCGGCTCACCATAAACGCGCCCGGCTGTCAGTTCTGCAAATAACCTTCCGCTCCCGGCGCCCGCCCGTACTCTGATGCACAGCACCGGTGGGGGCCGGTGCCGTTCAGGGGGCGAGACAGCCGGGTGCGGGGCTCCGGGGCGGGGCGGTGGAAGCACGGCGGCGGCCGTGCCGCCGCGGTGATCCCTCCCGGCGACCGGACACGAAGGCACACGGATACGGGGCCCCGGGTTCCGTGCCCGCGCCGGTGTCGCCCCTGGACCGGGCATCCCCTGCTCCTCGGGAGCTCGGGGAAGGGGGTTTTGTTCAGTGGTGCGCATCCGAGTCCTGGTCGTCGACGACCACCGCATCTTCGCCGAGTCGCTCGCCGCCGCCCTGGCCGCCGAGCCGGACGTCGAGGTCTCCGCGGCCGGCAGCGGTCCGGCCGCGCTGCGCTGTCTGGAGAGAGCCGCGGCCGAGGGCCGGCGGTACGACGTACTGCTCGTCGACGCCGACCTGGGCGGCCACGCGCCCGCGGCGCGCCCGGCGGCACCCGTGCGGGACGGCGAGGCGGACGGACCGGTGGACGGCATCTCGCTGGTCGCCGGGGTGCGCGCGGCGCATCCCGGGGTGCGGATCGTGGTCCTCGCCGAGAAGGACGACCCCCGGCGGGCCGCCCTGGCGCTGAGCGCCGGCGCCGGCGGATGGGTCGCCAAGGACTGCTCCCTGTCGCGGCTGCTCAGCGTCGTGAGGGGCGTCCTGCGCGACGAGACGCATCTGCCGCCCGCCCTGCTCACCGGCGTCCTGCGCGAGCTGACCGCCGCCCGCAGGCACCGCACCGAGAGCGAACGGCTGGTGGAGTCGCTGACCCCGCGCGAGCGGGAGGTGCTGCGCTGCATGGTCGCCGGCCTGGGCCGCAAGGCCGTCGCCGAACGGCTGTACCTGTCCCCGCACACGGTGCGCACCCACATGCAGAACGTCCTGGGCAAGCTGGGCGTCCACTCCACCCTCGCCGCCGTGGCCCTGGCGCGCAGGGCCGGAGTCGGACCCGTCGACCTAGCCGGGGATGTTGTCGAACGGGGCGGTCAGCTGGCGTAGCAGCGCGGCCAGCTGACCGCGCTGGGCGCGGGAGAGCTCGGCGAGGATCGCGCGCTCCTGGTCCAGCAGGCCGGCCAGCGCCTGGTCGGCGCGGTCCCGTCCCTCGTCCGTGAGCCGCACCAGCACACCGCGCCGGTCGCTGGGGTCGGGCAGGCGCTCCACCAGGCCCTTCTTGGCGAGGCGGTCGATACGGTTGGTCATCGTGCCGGAGGTGACCAGCGTCTGGGTGAGCAGCTGGCCCGGCGAGAGCTGGTACGGGGCACCGGCGCGGCGCAGCGCGGTCAGCACGTCGAACTCCCACGGCTCCAGCTGGTGTTCGGAGAAGGCCAGCCGACGCGCGCGGTCCAGGTGCCGGGCCAGCCTGCTCACCCGGCTCAGCACCTCGAGCGGCTCCACGTCGAGGTCCGGGCGCTCCCGGCGCCACGCTGCGACCAGCCGATCGACCTCGTCCTCCATGACGATCAGTGTAGTGGTTGTGTCGACATGAAGTCTCTTGAGGTCAACCATCTTGACGTCGAGACAAAAGTGGGGTGACGCTGGGCACCCGCCCCGCACGGCCACCCCTGGAGGCACCATGCCCGCCGCCCCCGACTGGGACCCCGCCCAGTACCTGCGCCACGCGGACCACCGCGCCCGCCCCTTCACCGACCTCCTCGCCCGGATCCCCCGCCTCCCCGCCGCCCGCCCCCGCATCGCCGACCTCGGCTGCGGCCCCGGCAACGTCACCGTCCTGCTCACCCGCCGCTGGCCCACCGCCCGCGTCACCGGCTACGACAACTCCGCGAAGATGCTCGCGCGGGCCGAGGAGCACGCCGGCCCCACCCCGGGCGGCGGACACCTCGGCTTCGCCCGCGCCGACGCCCGCACCTGGACCCCGGCCGAACCGCACGACCTGATCGTCAGCAACGCCACCCTCCAGTGGGTACCCGGCCACGCCGACCGCCTCACCGACTGGATCGCCGCCCTGCGCCCCGGCGGCACCCTCGCCTTCCAGGTCCCCGGCAACTTCGACGCCCCCAGCCACCGCCTGATGCGCGAACTCGCCGCCGCCCCGCGCTGGCGCGACCGCCTCACCGGCGTCCTGCGCCACGAAGAGGCCGTCCACACCCCCGAGGCCTACCTGCGGCGGCTGACCGGCGCCGGCTGCGCCGCGGACGTCTGGGAGACGACCTACCTCCACCTGCTGACCGGCGACGACCCCGTCCTCGACTGGGTCGGGGGCACCGCGCTGCGCCCCGTCCTCACCGCGCTCGCCGACGACCCGAAGGCCCGGGACGCGTTCACCGAGGAGTACCGCACCGCCCTCCGCGCGGCCTACCCGCCCGGCCCGCACGGCACCCCGTTCCCCTTCCGCCGGATCTTCGCCGTCGCCACCAAGGAGGCCTGACCCGTGATCACCGCACTCGACCACGTCCAGCTCGCCGCCCCGCCCGGCTCCGAGGACCTCCTGCGGGCCTACTACGCGGGCACCCTCGGCATGACCGAGATCCCCAAGCCGCCGGCCCTCGCCGCACGAGGCGGCTGCTGGTTCCAGGCCGGCCCCGTCCAGCTCCACCTGGGCATCGAGAACGACTTCCGGCCCGCGAAGAAGGCCCACCCCGGAATCAGGACGGCCCGCATCGAGGCGTACGCCGCCCGGCTGGCCGCGCACGGCGCCCCGGTCACCTGGGACGACGCCCTGCCCGGCCACAAGCGGTTCTTCACCGAGGACCCCGTCGGCAACCGGCTGGAGTTCCTGGAACCGGCCGGCTGACCGGCGGCGCTACGCCTTCCGGTGCCCTATCAGCCGCGGCTTCGGCTCCAGGCCGTCCAGACCGTGCCACGCCAGGTTCACCAGGTGCGCCGCCACCTCCGCCTTCTTCGGCTTGCGCACGTCCAGCCACCACTGGCCGGTCAGCGCCACCATCCCCACCAGCGCCTGCGCGTACAGCGGGGCCAGCTTGGCGTCGAAACCGCGGTTCTTGAACTCACGGCCCAGGATGTCCTCCACCTGGGTGGCGATGTCCGAGATCAGCGAGGCGAAGGAACCCGTCGACTGCGG
Organism: Streptomyces sp. NPDC006384; assembly: GCF_042870695.1. Lineage (NCBI taxonomy): Bacteria > Bacillati > Actinomycetota > Actinomycetes > Kitasatosporales > Streptomycetaceae > Streptomyces > Streptomyces sp. NPDC006384. The sequence continues at coordinate 141,044 of NZ_JBIAHR010000003.1, read as the reverse complement.
GATGGGGGAGTCCCGGACCAGGATGCGGAAACCGTCCGTGTACTCCTCGATGTAGTCCAGGAGCGCGAACGCGGCCTGCTCGCACAGCTCACGCGGATGCCCGGCCGTCAGCGAGCCGGTCACCATGTCCAGCAGCCGCCGCATCTCACGGTCCACTACCACCGCGTACAGCCCCTCCTTGCCGCCGAAGTGCTCGTACACCACCGGCTTGGACACCCCGGCCTTCGCCGCGATCTCCTCCACCGACGTGCCCTCGAACCCCTTCGCGGCGAAGAGGGTGCGGCCGATCTCCAGCAGTTGCTGGCGACGCTCGGCACCGGTCATCCGGGTCCGACGCGCACGCCGGGGCTTCTCGTTGCTCGGGGTACTGCTGGAGTCGGTCGCCACGGCATCAATCATGCCGCCTTCGCCGTTTCCCTCCGGCGGCGGGAGCCGCCTTCGCCCGTGTTGCGGCGCGAATCGATACGCGAGCGTGACGGCCACCGCACGTCGTACGCCCATCCCAGCCGCTCGAACCAGCGGATCAGCCGCGCCGACGAGTCCAGCTGCCCCCGCATCACCCCGTGCCGCGCCGACGTCGGATCGGCGTGATGCAGGTTGTGCCAGGACTCGCCGCAGGACAGGATCGCCAGCCACCACACGTTGCCCGAACGGTCCCGCGACCTGAACGGCCGCTTGCCGACCGCGTGACAGATCGAGTTGATCGACCACGTCACGTGGTGCAGCAGCGCCACCCGGACGAGCGAGCCCCAGAAGAACCCGGTGAACGCACCCCACCAGGACATCGTCACCAGCCCGCCGATCAGCGCCGGCAGCGCCAGCGACACCGCCGTCCACAGCACGAACTGCCGGGAGATCGCCCGCAGCGCCGGGTCCTTGATCAGATCCGGCGCGTACTTGTCCTGCGGCGTCTGCTCCTCGTCGAACATCCACGCGATGTGCGCCCACCACAGACCCTTCAGCAGCGCCGGCACCGTCTCGCCGTACCGCCAAGGCGAATGCGGATCACCCTCCGCGTCGGAGAACTTGTGGTGCTTGCGGTGGTCGGCCACCCAGCGGACCAGCGGCCCCTCGACCGCCATCGACCCCGCGACCGCCAGCGCGATCTTCAACGGCCGCTTCGCCTTGAACGACCCATGGGTGAAGTGCCGGTGGAACCCGATCGTGATCCCGTGGCAGCCCAGGAAGTAGAAGAACACCAACAGGCCCAGATCCAGCCAGCTCACCCCCCACCCCCACGCCAGCGGCACCGCCGCCACCAGCGCGAGGAACGGGACGACGATGAACAGCAGGAGCGTCACCTGCTCGATCGTCCGCTTCTGCTCACCACCGAGGGTGGCGGGAGCGGACGGACCGCCGTCGGGAGCCTTCGGAGCGTCCGGGATCAGATCGGAACTCGTGGTCATGCGCGTCCTCCGGGGTCGGGAACGTGGCCGTACCGGGCTGCGGGAACACGCCTCGGAAACCACGCACAGCTTCCTACGGTTCCGTAACCTACGGCGACGTAAGTATCGCAGCGCGTCGCCGCGCGGCAAGAGCCCGAGAACCTGCGCGTCCGGGTCGACACCTATCCTGGAGAGCGGTCGGACAGCGCGGTCCGCTCAGTTTTCTTCCCGGACGACCAGCCCCGTAAGCGGCGCCCGCCGCGCGAGACGCCGTCCGGGTTCCCTCCCAGACGAGCTTCAACACTGCAAGGAGCCGCACCTGTGAGCAGTGCCGACGACCAGACTGTGTCCCAGGCGACCACCAGCGCCGAACTGCGGGCCGACATCCGCCGACTGGGCGACCTCCTCGGAGAGACCCTCGTACGGCAGGAAGGCCCCGAACTGCTGGACCTCGTCGAGAAGGTACGCCGACTCACCCGAGAGGACGGCGAGGCCGCCGCCGAACTGCTGCGCGGCACCGAACTGCAGACCGCAGCCAAGCTGGTCCGCGCCTTCTCCACCTACTTCCACCTCGCCAACGTCACCGAACAGGTCCACCGCGGCCGCGAACTGCGCGCCCGCCGCGCCGCCGAGGGCGGACTGCTCGCCCGCACCGCCGACCGCCTCAAGGACGCCGATCCCGAACACCTGCGCGAAACCGTCCGCAACCTCAACGTGCGCCCCGTCTTCACCGCGCACCCCACCGAGGCCGCCCGCCGCTCCGTCCTCAACAAGCTGCGCCGCATCGCCGCCCTCCTCGACACCCCCGTCATCGAGTCCGACCGACGCCGCCTCGACACCCGCCTCGCCGAGAACATCGACCTCGTCTGGCAGACCGACGAACTCCGCGTCGTCCGCCCCGAACCCGCCGACGAGGCCCGCAACGCCATCTACTACCTCGACGAACTCCACGCCGGCGCCGTCGGCGACGTCCTCGAGGACCTGACGGCCGAACTGGAGCGCGCCGGCGTCAAGCTCCCCGACGACACCCGCCCCCTCACCTTCGGCACCTGGATCGGCGGCGACCGCGACGGCAACCCCAACGTCACCCCCCAGGTCACCTGGGACGTCCTCATCCTCCAGCACGAACACGGCATCAACGACGCCCTGGAGACGATCGACGAACTCCGCGGACTCCTCTCCAACTCCATCCGCTACACCGGAGCCACCGAAGAACTCCTCGCCTCCCTGAAGACCGACCTCGACAAGCTCCCCGAGATCAGCCCCCGCTACAAGCGCCTCAACGCCGAGGAGCCCTACCGCCTCAAGGCCACCTGCATCCGGCAGAAGCTCGAGAACACCAAGCAGCGCCTCGCCAAGGGAACCCCCCACGAGGACGGCCGCGACTACCTCGGCACCGCCGAACTCCTCGCCGACCTGCGGATCATCCAGACCTCCCTGCGCGAACACCGCGGCGGACTCTTCGCCGACGGCCGCCTCGCCCGCACCATCCGCACCCTCGCCGCCTTCGGCCTCCAGCTCGCCACCATGGACGTCCGCGAACACGCCGACGCCCACCACCACGCCCTCGGCCAGCTCTTCGACCGCCTCGGCGAGGAATCCTGGCGCTACGCCGACATGCCCCGCGAGTACCGCACCAAGCTCCTCGCCAAGGAGCTGCGCTCCCGCAGGCCGCTCGCCCCCACCCCCGCGCCCGTCGACGCGGCCGGCGAGAAGACCCTCGGCGTCTTCCAGACCGTCAGGCGCGCCCTGGAGGTCTTCGGCCCCGAGGTCATCGAGTCCTACATCATCTCCATGTGCCAGGGCGCCGACGACGTCTTCGCCGCCGCCGTCCTCGCCCGCGAGGCCGGACTCATCGACCTCCACGCCGGCTGGGCCAAGATCGGCATCGTCCCCCTCCTGGAGACCACGGACGAGCTGAAGGCCGCCGACACCATCCTCGAGGACCTGCTCTCCGACCCCTCCTACCGGCGCCTGGTCGCCCTGCGCGGCGACGTCCAGGAGGTCATGCTCGGCTACTCCGACTCCTCCAAGTTCGGCGGCATCACCACCAGCCAGTGGGAGATCCACCGCGCCCAGCGCCGCCTGCGCGACGTCGCCCACCGCTACGGCGTACGCCTGCGCCTCTTCCACGGCCGCGGCGGCACCGTCGGCCGCGGCGGCGGCCCCACCCACGACGCCATCCTCGCCCAGCCCTGGGGCACCCTCGAAGGCGAGATCAAGGTCACCGAACAGGGCGAGGTCATCTCCGACAAGTACCTCATCCCCTCACTGGCCCGCGAGAACCTGGAACTGACGGTCGCCGCCACCCTCCAGGCCTCCGCCCTGCACACCGCACCCCGCCAGTCCGACGAGGCCCTCGCCCGCTGGGACGCCGCCATGGACGTCGTCTCCGAAGCCGCCCACCAGGCATACCGGCGCCTCGTCGAAGACCCCGACCTGCCCGCCTACTTCTTCGCCTCCACCCCCGTCGACCTGCTCGGCAGCCTCCACCTCGGCTCCCGGCCCTCCCGCCGGCCCGACTCCAACGCCGGACTCGACGGACTGCGCGCCATCCCCTGGGTGTTCGGCTGGACCCAGTCCCGCCAGATCGTCCCCGGCTGGTTCGGCGTCGGCTCCGGCCTCAAGGCCCTGCGCGAAGCCGGCCTCGACACCGTCCTGGAAGAGATGCACCAGCAGTGGCACTTCTTCCGCAACTTCATCTCCAACGTCGAGATGACCCTCGCCAAGACCGACCTGCGCATCGCCCGGCACTACGTCGACACCCTCGTCCCCGACGAACTCAAGCACGTCTTCGACACCATCGAGGCCGAACACGAACTCACCGTCACCGAGGTCCTCAAGGTCACCGGCGAGAACGAACTGCTCGACGCCGACCCCGTCCTCAAGCAGACCTTCGCCATCCGCGACGCCTACCTCGACCCCATCTCCTACCTCCAGGTCGCCCTCCTCGGCCGCCAGCGCGAAGCCGCCGCCGCCGGACAGGAACCCGACCCGCTCCTCGACCGCGCACTCCTCCTCACCGTCAACGGCGTCGCCGCCGGCCTCCGCAACACCGGCTGACACCCCGACACCCGAGAACGACGGTGCCCCCGCGCTCACCACGAGCACGGGGGCACCGCCCTGTCCACGGCACGATCACCGAGGACACCTCACGAGTTGTACGCGCTCTGCGCCCGCTCCAGCCCCTCGGTCACCAGACACTCCACCGCGTCCGCCGCCCGGTCCACGAAATAGTCCAGCTCCTTGCGCTCCGCCGACGAGAAGTCCTTCAGCACGAAGTCCGCCACCGGCATCCGCCCCGGCGGCCGCCCGATCCCGAACCGCACCCGGTGATAGTCCGGCCCCAGCGACCTCGTGATCGACTTCAGCCCGTTGTGCCCGTTGTCCCCGCCACCCAGCTTCAGCCGCAGCACCCCGTAGTCGATGTCCAGCTCGTCATGGACCGCCACGACGTTGCCCACCGGCACCTTGTAGAAGTCCCGCAGCACCGTCACCGGCCCGCCCGACACATTCATGAACGACATCGGCTTCGCCAGGACCACCCTCCGGCCCGCCGGCCCCGGCGGACCGATCCGCCCCTCCACCACCTGCGCCTGCGTCTTGCCGTGCCGCTTGAACCGCGCCCCGATCCGCTCCGCGAGCAGATCCACCACCATGAAACCGACGTTGTGCCGGTTCGCCGCGTACTCGGGCCCCGGATTGCCCAGACCGGCCACCAGCCAGGGCGCACCCGCGTCCGTCGTCACGTCCATCTCTCCCTCACCGCCCGTCCGTCCACACATACACGTCGGCCGCTGCCCCGCACGGGAACAGCGGCCGACCACACGATGACCGTGGGAAGAGGATCAGGCCTCCGCGGCCTCGTCGCCCGCACCCTCGGCAGCGGGCTCCTCGGCCTGCGCGGCCAGAACCTGCAGGACGACCGTGTCACCGTCGACGGCCAGCTTGGTGCCCGCCGGCAGCGGAATGTCCTTGGCCAGGATGGAGGCACCGGCCTCCAGGCCCTCGACGGAGACGGTGACCGACTCGGGGATGTGCGTCGCCTCGGCCTCGACCGGCAGCGCGTTCAGCACGTGCTCCAGCAGGTTGCCGCCCGGAGCCAGCTCACCCTCGGTCTGCACGTAGATCTCGACGCCGACCGTCTCACCGCGCTGCACCAGCTGCAGATCGACGTGCTCCAGGAAACCCTTGATCGGGTCACGCTGCACCGACTTCGGGATCGCCAGCTCGTTCGTCTTGCCGTCGATGTCCAGCGCGATCAGCACGTTCGGCGTACGCAGCGCCAGCAGCAGCTCGTGACCCGGCAGCGTCAGGTGGATCGGGTCGGAACCGTGCCCGTACAGAACACCCGGAACCTTGTGCTCGCGGCGGATACGACGCGCGGCACCCTTGCCGAACTCGGTACGCGTCTCGGCGGTGAGCTTCACCTCGGACATGATCACTCCTCGTAGAGGTAGAAACGGACGTGGTCACCCGGCCACGAACGGCCTGCTACGAAGAGCGCGTCGATAACGGACAGCCACACCCACGTCTTCACGAAGACGAGTACGGCCTCCCTCGCCGAGCAACTTCAGCAGTCTACTCGGAGAGGAAGGCCGTACCCAAAACGATCACCACCGCGCGATCCCTACCGCACGGATCCCTACTGCTCGTCGAACAGGCTCGTCACCGAACCGTCCTCGAACACCTCACGCACCGCACGCGCGATCGTCGGCGCGATCGACAACACCGTGATCTTGTCCAGCTCCAGCTCACCCGGCGTCGGCAGCGTGTTCGTGAACACGAACTCACTCACCTTCGAGTTCTTCAGCCGGTCCGCCGCCGGACCCGACAGCACACCGTGCGTCGCCGTCACGATGACGTCCTCCGCACCATGCGCGAACAGCGCGTCCGCCGCGGCACAGATCGTGCCACCCGTGTCGATCATGTCATCGACCAGCACACAGATCCGGCCCTCCACATGACCCACGACCTCGTGCACCGTGACCTGATTCGCCACGTCCTTGTCACGCCGCTTGTGCACGATCGCCAGCGGAGCACCCAGACGGTCGCACCACCGGTCCGCCACCCGCACCCGGCCCGCGTCCGGAGACACCACCGTCAGCTTCGCACGGTCCACCTTCGCGCCCACGTAGTCCGCCAGCAGCGGCAGCGCGAACAGATGATCCACCGGCCCGTCGAAGAAACCCTGGATCTGGTCCGTGTGCAGATCCACGGTCAGGATCCGGTCCGCACCCGCGGTCTTCATCAGATCCGCCACCAGACGCGCCGAGATCGGTTCACGCCCCCGGTGCTTCTTGTCCTGCCGCGCGTAACCGTAGAACGGCACGATCACGGTGATGGAACGAGCCGACGCACGCTTCAACGCGTCGATCATGATCAACTGCTCCATGATCCACTTGTTGATCGGCGCCGTGTGGCTCTGGATCAGAAAGCAGTCCGCACCACGCGCAGACTCCTGGTACCGCACATAGATCTCGCCGTTCGCGAAGTCGAAGGCCTTCGTCGGGACGACCCCGACACCCAACTGCTGGGCGACCTCCTCGGCAAGCTCGGGGTGGGCGCGGCCGGAGAAGAACATCATCTTCTTCTCGCCGGTCGTCTTGATCCCGGTCACAGCACTTTCTCCTCAGAGGTTTCGCAGCTGAGCCTCACAGGCTCTTTCCGGCTGGGTGCCGGAGGCGTCTCAGCTGGTGGGGTGCGGATGTGCACCTATCACGGTACGCCGTGTTCGACGCACCGGTTTCCGGTCAGCCCTCGCCACCGGTCTCCCGGGACACCGCCTCGGCCGCCTTCGCCGCCGCGCTCCCCGGACGCTTACGGGCCACCCAACCCTCGATATTCCGCTGCTGGCCACGGGCCACGGCCAGCGAACCGGGCGGCACATCCTTCGTGATCACCGAGCCGGCGGCCGTGTAGGCACCGTCCCCGACCGTGACAGGAGCCACAAACATGTTGTCCGAACCCGTCTTGCAGTGCGACCCCACCGTCGTGTGGTGCTTGTGCTCACCGTCGTAGTTCACGAACACGCTCGCCGCACCGATGTTGGTGTACTCACCGATCGTCGCGTCACCCACGTAGGAGAGATGCGGGACCTTCGTCCCCTCACCGATCGACGCGTTCTTCGTCTCGACGTACGTACCGACCTTCGACCTCAGCCCCAGCCGCGTACCCGGACGCAGATACGCATACGGACCCACCGACGCCTCCGGACCCACCTCGGCACCCACCGCCACCGTGTTGTCCACCCGCGCACCCGCACCCACACGCGTGTCCGTCAGCCGCGAGTTCGGCCCGACCTCCGCACCCTCCGCCAGATGCGTCGCACCGTGCAGCAGCGTCCCCGGGTGCACGACCACGTCCCGCTCGAACGTCACCGTCACATCCACCCACGTCGTCGCCGGATCGACGACGGTCACGCCGGCCAGCATCGCCCGCGTCAGCAGCCGGTCGTTGAGGACCCGGCGGGCCTCGGCCAGCTGCACCCGGTTGTTGATCCCCGCGATCTCCCGGTGATCCCCGGCCACCGACGCACCGACCCGGTGACCGGCCTCACGCAGGATGCCGAGCACATCGGTCAGGTACTCCTCGCCCTGGCTGTTGTCCGTCCGCACCTTCCCCAGCGCGTCCGCCAGCAGCCGCCCGTCGAACGCGAACACCCCGGAATTGATCTCCCGGATCGCCCGCTGCGCCTCCGACGCGTCCTTGTGCTCCACGATCGCCGTCACAGCACCCGACGCCTCGTCCCGCACGATCCGGCCGTACCCCGTCGCGTCCGGCACCTCGGCCGTCAGCACCGTCACCGCGTTGCCGTCGGCGGAGTGGGTCGCGGCCAGCGCCCGCAGCGTCTCACCGGTCAGCAGCGGAGTGTCACCGCAGACGACCACCACCGTGCCGTCCACGGCACCGCCCAGGGCCTCCAGCCCCATCCGGACGGCGTGCCCGGTGCCGTTCTGCTGCTCCTGCACGGCGGTACGGACGCCGGGGGCGACCTCGGCGAGGTGCGCGGTGACCTTCTCGCGGGCGTGCCCGACGACGACGACCAGGTTCTCGGGCTCCAGCTCACCGGCCGCGGCGAGCACATGGCCGACGAGGGAACGTCCGCACAGCTCGTGCAGGACCTTGGGTGTGGCCGACTTCATACGGGTGCCCTCACCCGCTGCGAGAACGACGACGGCTGCCGGGCGAATGGCGCTCACGGGATGCCCTTCGGCTTTGAGGGGGAGGGGGTGGACATCCGCAGGATACCGGGGTGGCTGGTGGGGGGTATGAGTGCGGGCCCTGACGGTGGCTTTCGCCGGTCAGGACCCGAACCCAAGAGATGCTCCCGGGGGAGGACTCGAACCCCCATGATCAGAGCCAAAATCTGACGTCTTGCCCTTAGACGACCCGGGATTACCGCTATGTCCGATTTGCTAGATCGGCCGCGGAGGCAGCACCTACTATGCCGTACCACCAGCCCTCGATGCGACGGTGTAGGTCGGCGCTTTGGAGGACAGCGATCCTGAGGCAGCCGTGGTAGCTCTCGCCGGTGTTGGTGCGGTTGGTCTTGGGGTTGTGCTTCTTGAGACTCGTTTTCAGCAGGTCGCCAACCTCGATGCCGACATGCTGTGCCCAGTAGGCCTCGGATTCGGGGATGTCTGCTGACTCGTGGATGTTGACCGAGAACCTGCGATGCTCGGCTGCCACGCCGAGTAGGTCCAACCAGGCGAGGAAGACTCGAATCATGTTCGGGTCGCTGTTCACGAAGATGACGCGACGGTGAGACCCGGGTTTGGCTTTCGCTCCCTCTGACCAGTACAGCCCCACGCCGACCAGGAACAGTTCGCGCTGGGTGATGGGTCCGATCTCGGCGTACGCGTTGTTTGTCAGCTCTTTACGAGCGGCAGTGCGGTTCTCCAGCGCGCGCTGCACTCCGCGTCGCGCCTCTGACATGTCGGAGCGGCGCTGGCGCTCCGGTGTCGGGAGATCCCTGACCCAAAGGGATACCGAGCTCTTCGAGCAGCCCAACTCGGCCTGGATCTGGTTGTAGGTCCAGCCTTGGAGTCGCAGTTCGCGTGCCCGTTCTCGAAGGTCGTCCTTCGCTCGGGGGCGCTTCGTCCACTCAGGGGGCGGTTCGCCCTCGACGAGGCGTTGGAGCATCTCTTTGTTGTGGACCTGAAGTTCGTCCCGGATCTGCCGGAGGCTGTAGCCGGCCCGGCGCAACGCCACCGCCTTCTCCCGGAGGCCGTCGAGGTCGGCGTACCTGCCTTGTGAATGTGCCATAGGCATAGCGTCGGCCGGTTTTCTCGGCTGTGGGGCCGAACGGGGGAGGGTTCACCAGTTCGAGGGATATCGCGTCGTATCGCTTGGTGAAAGTCACCGGAAATGGGGACGGGGGCGCCCGTAGGCTGGTGGGTATGACCACGACGGGGGAAGACCAGGCACCGGCCCGGGGCGGGCCTTGGTGGTGGGACAGGCGGCGCGGTGCGGTGCTCGATGTGGGCCTCGGTGTCGTGTCCGCGTTGGAGTGTGCGGCGGAGGGGGTTCCGTTCGCGCGGGATGCCGGGATTCCGTGGGCGGCGGGGGTCGTCTTCGGGCTGCTGGCCGGTTCGGTGCTGGTGGTGCGGCGGAAGTGGCCCATCGCGGTGGTGCTGGTGGCGATCGCCGTCACGCCGGCGGAGATGGGTTTCCTGCTGGGTGTCGTCGGCCTGTACACGCTGGCCGCGTGCGAGCTGCCGCGCCGGATCATCGCGGCGCTGTCCGGGATGTCGCTGCTGGGGACGTTGATCGTGACGTACGTGCGGCTGGGGCAGGACATGGAGCGGGAGGATCTGGGGATCGGGGGCTGGTTCCTGCCTTTCGCGTCGATCACCACGTCGCTGGGGATGACGGCGCCGCCGTTGCTGCTGGGGCTGTACGTGGGGCAGCGGCGGCGGTTGATGGAGAGCCTGCGGGAGCGCGCGGACAGTCTGGAGCGGGAGTTGCAGCTGCTCGCGGAGCGGGCGGAGGAGCGCGCGGAGTGGGCGCGTAACGAGGAGCGGACGCGGATCGCGCGGGAGATGCACGACGTGGTGGCGCACCGGGTGAGTCTGATGGTGGTGCATGCGGCGGCGTTGCAGGCGGTGGCGCGGAAGGATCCGGAGAAGGCGGTGCGGAACGCCGCGCTGGTGGGGGACATGGGGCGGCAGGCGTTGACGGAGCTGCGGGAGATGCTCGGGGTGTTGCGCGCGGGTCCGGAGGGTGCGCGTGTGGAGCGGGCGGGGGTGCCGTTGGCGGCGGTGGGGGTGGCTGCCGCGGCGGCTGCTTCGCGGGCCGTGGGGGAGGGGGAGGGTTCTGGGGAGGGGCCCTGTCTGTCGGATCTGGAGGAGTTGGTGGGGCAGTCGGCGGCGGCGGGGATGGTCGTGGCGTTGTCGGTGGAGGGGGAGGAGCGGTCGTACGCGCCGGAGGTGGAGGCGACGGCGTTCCGGGTGGTGCAGGAGGCGTTGACGAACGTGCACAAGCATGCGGCGGGTGCGAAGACGTATGTGCGGCTGGCGCATCGGGCGTCGGAGATCGCGATGCAGGTGGAGAACGGTCCGCCGCCGGAGGTGTCGTCGGCGTCGTCGGCGCGGTTGCCGTCGGGGGGCAACGGTCTGGTGGGGATGCGGGAGCGGGTGTCCGCTCTGGGGGGTGTGTTCGTGTCGGGGCCGACGGATGCGGGGGGTTTCCGGGTGTCGGCGGTGATTCCGGCGTCGTAGCCGGAGGGAGGGTTGCGGGGGGTCAGGCGGGGGTGGCGGTGAGGCGGGTGGGCTGGGTGCCGCCGATGAGGGTGGCGAGGGCGTGGTCGATGTCGGGGCCGAGGTACCAGTCGCCGGTGTGGTCGAGGGCGTAGACGCGGCCTTCGGCGTCGATGGCGATGAGGGCCTGGGTGTCGGTCTCGGTGCCGAGGGGGCAGAGGGGGGTGGCGAGGGCGCGGCCGAGGTCGCCGAGGGTGCGGGCCATGTGGAGGCCGTGGAGGGGGTCGAGGTGGAGGGTGGCGGGGGCGATCTGGCGGCCGGGGCCGGTGGGGTTGATGTGGAGGCCGCCGAATTCGGCCCAGGCTTCGACGGCGGCGGGGAAGACGGTGTGGCGGTGGCCTGCGGGTGAGGTGTGTCCGCGCAGGGTGTCGGCCCAGATCTCGGCCTGTTTGATGTCCCAGCGTCCGGGTTGCCAGCCGGCGTCGCGCAGGGCGGCGTCGACGGGTACGGGGAAGCGGGTGGTGGAGGTGCGGTCGGCGTGCATCTGGCCTTGGTTCGTGTCGGTGGTGGGGTGCGGCGGGGGTGGGTCAGTCGTCGGTGGTGGGGTCGACGATGCGGACGCCGAAGTGTGCGCTGAGGGCGGTGCAGGCGCGGCAGGGTGGTGCGAAGGTGCCGTGGAGGGGGTCGCCGTCCTCGCGGATGCGGCGGGTGGTGAGTTTGGCGTGTTTGAGGGCTTTGCGGGCTTCGCCGTTGGACATGGGCCTGCGGGAGGCGCGTTTGCTGCGGGCGGCGTCGGCGGCGGTGAGGTGCCGGGAGATGAGGACGGTCTCGGCGCAGCGGCCGGTGAAGCGGTCGCGTTGTCCGCTGGTGAGGGTGTCGAGGAAGTCCTGGACGAGGTGGTGGAGGGCGGGGGGTGTGTCGGCGCGGACGGGGGTGCCGGTGAGGGTGGTGCCGCGGACGGAGAGGGCGGCGGCGACGGTGGGGAGTATGCCGTCGCGGCGGTGGCGCAGGGTGGGGGTGTGGGGGGTGTCGGTGGCGCTCCAGTCGATGCGGGGGTCGCCGGTGCGGAGGTCGTCGGACCTGCCGGTGTGTGGTCCCGTCTGTGTGGCGCTCATGGTTCTTTTTCCCCTCCTGTGCATCCCCCCGAAGGTCACAGGGTGCCAAATGGTGTGGGTGGTGTGGAAGCGGGGGCGTGTCGACACGCGTGGGTGGGGGCGTTCCGTCACGGGAGGGTGACGGCTGGTCACGGTGGGGTGACGGGTGTGGTGGCCGGGGCCGGTGACCGGTGTCGGTGTACCGCTTAGGCTGTCGGCACCGCGTGTGGGTGCGGTGTTTTTGGACAGTGCAAGTGGATCAGACAGACGCCGCAGGGGGCTACCGCCATGACGACAGGTCGGCTGGGGCAGACCGTGCCGCCGAACGCGGCCTATGCCGGGCAGGTCGTGCATTTCCCGGATCCGGTGAGGGCGGCTCGTCATCCGAGGGGGGTGCGGGTGGATGAGCGGGGGTATCCCGTTTTTTCGCCGTATGCCCGTGCGGTGGCGGAGATCGCGGAGCCGCCGGCGGGGTTCGGGGTCGATGAGCTGCGGTTGACGGACTATGTGTCGGCGAACGCGGCGTTGTCGGCGTCGGGGCACGAGTTGTGGGACACGGTGCCGGCGGTGGCGACGCCGCACGGCTGGACGTGGCATCACGTGGTGGGGTCGCGGCGGTTGGAGCTGGTGCCGGTCGAGGTGAAGGCGTTGCTGCGGCATCACGGGGGCATCGCGACGGCGGTGGTGGATCAGGGGAAGCGGGGGACGCGGCCGTTGCAGGAGACGCGGCCGGTGCACTTCCGGCTGCCGAAGTCGGGTGTGGCGGTGTCGGAGCAGCAGGTGCAGGGGGTCGAGGAGGATCTCGGGTACCGGTTGCCGGGTGCGTACCGGTCGTTCCTGAAGGCCGCGGGTGGTTGTGCGCCGGTGGGTACGGCGTTGGACGCGGAGTTGGGTCTGTTGGTGGACCAGCCGTTCTTCACGGTGCGTGAGGAGGCGGCGGTCAATGATCTGGTCTATGTGAACAAGTGTCTGCGGGACCATCTGACGAAGGATTTCCTGTGCGTCGCGTTCGTGCAGGGTGGTCTGCTCGCGGTGAAGGTGAAGGGCGAGCGGGTCGGTTCGGTGTGGTTCTGTGCGTACGACGATGTGCGGGATGTGGATCCGTCGTTGTCGCCGGCGGAGCGGGTGGAGCGGTTGCTGTTGCCGTGCGGTGAGGATTTCGACGCGTTCCTGTCGCGGCTGGCGGGGTCTCCGCCGGAGTTGGAGACGGTGGCGAATCTGATGGTGGACGGTGGTTTCGCGCGTGCGGTGCCGGTGGGTTCGGCTGTGTCGTCGGCGTCTTCCGCATCTTCCGCATCTTCCGCACCTTCTGCGTCTTCTGCGTCTTCGGTGGGGGAGTGACTGGCGATGGTGACGTTCGCGCAGGCGCAGGAGCGTGCGGAGGAGTGGGTCAACGGTGATCTCCCGGCGTATCAGCACCGTGAGGTGCGGGTGCGGGAGTTCGGGCTCGGGTTCGTGGTGTGGGCCGAGGACCGTGCGGACGGGCCGCGTTCGGACGGGGGCGCGCAGCGGCTGGTGATCGCGCGGGACAGTGGTGAGGCGACGCTGTGGCCGGCGTTGGCGGTGGGTGAGGTGATCCGCCGTTACGAGGAGGAGTACGGCCGTCCGGAGGCGGCGGAGGAGCCGGTTCCGGCGCCGCCGGCGCGGGTGGATCTGAATCAGACGTCGTTCCTGCTGACGCCGCCGGAGTGGTTGCAGGAGGCGGCGGACAAGCTCGGTGTGCCGGACGGGCGCGGCGGGCGTGGCACGGACGACGGCGACGTTAGCGGCGACGGCACCGGTGCCGGTGGTGAGGCGGCCGGTGCCGGGGAGGATGCCGGGTCGGGGCTCGCGCGGACGCAGGCGGGGGTGCCGTCGGGCGGGCCGTCGGGAGACGGGGAGTCCGCCGGTGGGTCTTCCGCCGGTGGGGCTTCTGCGGCGCCGGGCGGGGGTGCGGCGTGGCCCGCCGCTCCGGCGGACGCGGGTGACGTGTCCGGGGCGGGGAGCGGTGCGCCGGGCGTGCCGGCCGGGGCGACGCCGTGGGCGGGGACGGACACCAACGCGGACACCGGTGAGGACCGTTCGGTGCCGTTGCCCGAGACGGTGTTCGCGCCGCCGTTGAGCGAGGCGGGCGGTACGCCGCCGTCGGTGACGCCGGACGCGAAGACGGCGTTGATGTCGGGCGGCAGTCAGCTTCCGCCGACGGCGCTCGCGCCGGCGGTCGACGTTCCGGACGCGCCGGTGCCGTCGGCGGGCGGGGCCACGCCGCCGACCGTGCCGCCGGTGCGCGCGCCGGGCGCGGGGGAGATCGCCGACGCGGCGACGAGCAAGGCGGTGCCTTCGAAGCGCGGCGGCGGTGCGACTCCGCCGCCTCCGCCCGGTGCTCCGGGTGTGCCGGGGGTGCGGCCGGGGAGTACGCCGACGCCGGCTCCGGGGGCGCCCGCGCCGGGTGGTCCGGCGGGTGGGTATGTGCCGACGCAGCTGGTGTCGTCGCTCGGTCCGGAGGGGCCCGGTGCTCCCGGTGTTCCCGAGGCCCCGGGGGGCACGGCGGGTGGCCCGGCCGGTCCGGGTGCGCCGCCTTTGCCGCCGAACGCTCCCGGCGGGACGCCCCCGGGCGGGGTGCACCACGCCGCGACGATGCTGGCCGACCCCGGCCGGCCGGGCGGCGGGGCGCCGAAGCCTCCAGGCCCGCCGGGTGCTCCCGGCGTCCCGGGTACGCAGGGCGGTCCCGGTGCACCGCCGCCTTCGGCTCCTCCCGTGGGTCCGGGTACGCCGCCGCCTCCGGTTCCTCCGGGGCCGCCGGGTTCCTCGGCCGGTGGGCACGGCGGTGTGCACCAGGCGCGGACGGTGCTGGCCGGGCCTTCGGTGGGTGGCCCCGGTGTGCCTCCGCCTCCGTCCGCCCCTGGTGTGCCGGGGGTCCCCGGTGCCGTGCAGCCCGTGCCGCCGGGCGCGACGCCTCCTGGGGCGGTGCCTCCGGGTGCGATGCCGCCGGGTGCGATGCCGCCGCCTGGACAGCCGGTGCCGGGTCGGCCGGTTCCCGGGCAGCCGCCGGCGTACGGCTATCCGCAGCCGCCGGCCGGCGTGCCGATCGTCGGTCCCGGCTACCAGGCCGTGCTGCGCTACCGCGCGCAGGACGGTTCCGAGCAGCAGCTGATCCGGCGTTCGGCGCCGGGTGTGCCGCATCCGGAGTGGCAGATCTTCCACGAGCTGCGGGCGATGAACGTGCCGCCGGACCAGGTGCTGGAGCTGCACACGGAGCTGGAGTCCTGCGAGCTGCCGGGCGCGTACTGCGCGCGGATGATCCGGGAGCAGTGGCCGCAGGCGCGGATCACCTCGATCGCGCCGTACGGCACCGATCACGCGAGCCGGCAGCAGGGCATGCAGCAGCTCCTCGCCCATCAGGGCGAGCTGCACCAGGTGGCCGACGGGCCGGCGCGTCCGGCGCCGGTGCGCGCGCCGCTGCCGCCGGTGCAGCCGGCGCCGCCGATCCCGCCGGAGGGCATCGGGCAGGAGCTGGCGGCGGCGTTCGGGCCGGGTGTCTTCCGGTTCGAGCAGGCCGCGGTGGACCGCCAGGGGGTGCCGCCGGTGGTGGCGCACACGCTGGTGGTGGCGGGGCTGCCGGTGGACATGGGCCCGTTCTTCTGGGCGCAGGCCCAGCCGGGCCGTCCGGTGCCGACGCTGGCGGAGCTGGCGGCCGAGCGCGGGGTGCAGCCGGCGTCGGACGCGGGTTCGTACCTCGTCGTGGGCAGTGACTTCGGCAAGGCGGTCTGTGTGCAGTACGGCACGGCGCACATCGTGGCGGTGCCGGTGGAGGCGGGGCCGGGCGGTGCGCCCGTGCCGCCGCAGTTCGTGAACACCGGGCTGCCGGAGTTCGCGCGCTGTCTGGCGCTGCTGGGCCGGATGTGGCGGCTGCGGTACGGGCTGAACCAGGAGCAGGCGGGCCGTTGGACCGTCGACTTCCAGGCCCAGCTCGCCGCGCTGGACCCGGCGGCGCTCGGGTCGCCGGAGAGCTGGTGGTCGGTGCTGCTGGAGCAGATGTGGGACGGGCTGTTGTGAGGCGGCGCCGCTGACGCGGAGCGCGGACCGACGACGGGCCGGGCCGGGTCACCCCCAGGGGGTGCCGGTCCGGCCCGTCGGCGTTTTCGGGCGGGCGGGGCACCGGCAGGTGCGGCTTTCGTGCGGAGTGTCGCGTTATGAGGGTTTACGTCCGATCCGTAAAGATGTCCGGACATCGCGGAAGTCTGTCGGTGGATCGGGCGAAACAGGGGTTCCGGCATGAGCAGCGCATCGGCGTCTGGGCACGGCTTCGAGACCGTACGGGGGCGTGGTTACCGTCCCGGGCAGGTCGACGCGTGTGCCGAGGCGCTCTCGCGGGAGCGCGACGCCGCCTGGGAGCGGGCCGCCCGTCTCACCGTGCTGGCCCGTGAGATGGGCGCGGAACGGGACCGGCTGCGGGAGACGGTGGCGGGGCTGGTGCCGCAGACGTACGAGACGCTCGGGGAGCGCGCACGGTTGATCTTCCGGCTCGGGCTGGAGGAGGCCGACGCCCTGCGGGAGCGCGCACGGTGTGCGGCGCGGGAGCTGGAGGACGAGGCGCGGGCGTACGGGGAGGGAGTGCTCGAGGCCGCGCGGGCGTACGCCGACGCGGTACGGGCGCAGGCCGACGAGCGGGCCCGGCGGCGGCTGCTCGCGGCGCGCGCGCAGGCCGACGACGTGCGGATCGCGGCCCGGCGCGAGGTGCGGGCCGGGCGCGGCGAGGCGCTGGCCGTGCTGCGGGAGGCGCGGCGGCGCGGCTCGGCGCTGCTCGCCGCGCAGCGGGACGAACAGGCCGCGCGGTGGGCGCGGGCCGAGCAGGAGGAGGCCGGGCGGGCGGCCGCGCTCGACGCCCACCACGAGGAGCTGTTCGCACGCGCCGGGCAGGCGCTGGCGGAGGCGGAGCGGGCCCTGGCCGGCGCGGAGCGGGAGGCCGCGTTGCGGCAGGAGGAGGCGCGGGAGCGGGCGGAGGAGATCGTGGCGGGGGCGCGGGAGCGGGCGGAGCGGATCGCGCGGGAGACGGAGCGGGTGCTGCGCGAGCACGGGGAGCGCTGGGACGAGGTGCAGGACCAGATCAGCGCGTTCCGCGGCCGCCTGGGCACCCTGACGGGCCGCGGCGTGGAGTGAGGAGCCGCCGGCCGGCCGGCGCGGGCTGTCAGTCCTTCAGTACCGGGAACTTCCGCGGGGCGACCACCAGCAGCACCAGGAACGCCAGCGCCGCCGCTGCCGCCGCGCCCAGGTAGACCGCGTGGACGGCCTCGGCGATCGCGTGCCGTACGGGTTCGGCGGGGGCGCCCGTGTCCAGCGCCCGGGTCACCGAGTCGAGGTCGCTCGCCCCGCCGAGCCGTGCGGCCAGTACGCCGTTGGCGACCGCGCCGAAGAGGGCCGCGCCGACGGTCTGGCCGGTCTGCCGGCAGAAGAGGACGGACGCGGTCGTCGTGCCGCGTTCCGACCAGCCCACCGTCGACTGGACGCCGACGATGAGCGGGAGCTGGAACAGGCCGAGCGCGGCGCCGAGGAGCAGCATCAGCAGCGTCGGCTGCCAGGCCCGGCCGGGGTAGGGCAGGAAGGGGAAGGCGAGCAGGATCAGCGACGCGGCGCCGATGCCCAGCATCGCCGTGTTGCGGAAGCCGATCCTGCGGTACACGTGCTGGCTCAGCGCGGCCGACACGGGCCAGGTCAGCGTCCACACGGACAGCACGAACCCGGCGGCCACGGGCGCCAGTCCCAGCACCGACTGGGCGTAGGTGGGCAGGAAGACGGTCGGGGCGACCATCAGCAGGCCCAGCGCGCCGAGCGCGAGGTTCACCGCGGCGATGGTGCGGCGCCGCCACACCCAGCCGGGGATGATCGGTTCCGCCGCCCGGCGCTCGATCACCACCACGGCCGCCAGCAGCACCAGTCCCGTCCCGAACAGAGTGAGGGAGGGCGCCGACAGCCACGGCCAGGCCACGCCGCCCTGCACCAGCGCGGTGAGCAGGACGCCGCCGCAGGCGAACACGGCCAGCGCGCCCGCCCAGTCGACCCGGGGACGCGCGGCGGGCGGCACCCGCCGCGGCTCGTGCAGGTGACGGACGATCAGCCACAGGGCGAGGGCGCCGACCGGCAGGTTGACGAGGAAGATCCAGCGCCAGTCGGCGTAGGCGGCCAGCACGCCGCCCAGACCGGGACCCGCGATCGCCGACACCGCCCACACGGTGGACAGCCGGGCCTGGATCCTGGGCCGTTCCTCGAGCGGGTACAGGTCGGCGGCGAGGGTCTGCACCGTGCCCTGCAGGGCGCCGCCGCCCAGGCCCTGCACGATCCGGAAGGCGATCAGCGCGGCCATGTTCCACGCGAGCGCGCACAGCAGGGAGCCGAGCAGGAAGACGGCCGCGCCCGCGACCAGCACCGGTTTGCGGCCGAAGGTGTCGGAGAGCTTGCCGTAGACGGGGAGGGTGACGGTGACGGCCAGCAGGTAGCCGGAGAAGAGCCAGGAGAAGAGGGAGAAGCCGCCGAGGTCGCCGACGATCTGCGGGACCGCGGTGGAGACGATGGTCGAGTCGAGGGCGGCCAGCGCCATCGCGAGCATCAGCGCGGCGACGACGGCACCGCGCCGCTCCGTGCCGCCGCCGGGTGCGGTCTCGCGTACCGCCGGTCTGGTGCCGCCCACTGCGGGCCTCCCCCTCGTGCTCACCGGGCCGCTTTTTGAGTGCCCTGTGCAACCATCTGCCGCCCACAGCTTGCCACTTGCCCCTCACACGGCGGGAGGGAGGAGGCCGAGCGTGTCACAGGGAGGAGGCCGGGTGCGTCCGAGGGATGAGGGCGACCCCTAGGAGAACTCCGCCGACGGGTGGACTGCCCTTAGGGGTACCTCCGTACTACGGCAGGGGCAGGGTTCGTACCGGCGGAGGACGATACGGGCCCCGGTGCGTCCTTAATCTGGCTTTACGCCGCGGGGGGCGGTGAACCGGACCCACGGGGGTGGGGTTTTCCCCAGGGAAAGAGTGCGCCGAGCACCAGCGCGCCCGGACCCCGGGTCCGGCCAGACTCTCCGACGTGACCAGCGACAGCTTCGGCGGTGGCGCCCGGCGCGCACCGCGGGCACCGGCGGCTCATTCGATGACCGACATAGGAGACTTGACATGACATCGGCCGTAACGATTCCCCGGCACGGGAGCACTGGAGGGCGTACGGCCGTCGCCGCGCGGGCGCGGCAGGTCGTCAAGGCCTACGGCAGCGGGGAGACCCGGGTCGTCGCCCTCGACCACGTCGATGTGGACATCGCCCGCGGGCAGTTCACCGCGATCATGGGCCCGTCGGGCTCCGGCAAGTCCACGCTGATGCACTGCCTGGCCGGTCTCGACACCGTCACCGGCGGGCAGATCCACCTGGACGAGACCGAGATCACCGGTCTGAAGGACAAGAAGCTCACGCAGCTGCGCCGGGACCGGATCGGCTTCATCTTCCAGGCGTTCAACCTGCTGCCGACGCTGAACGCGCTGGAGAACATCACGCTGCCCATGGACATCGCCGGCCGCAAGCCCGACAAGGCGTGGCTGGACCGGGTCGTGGAGACGGTGGGCCTGGCCGGGCGGCTCAAGCACCGGCCGAACCAGCTCTCCGGCGGCCAGCAGCAGCGCGTCGCCGTGGCGCGGGCGCTCGCGGCCCGGCCGGAGATCATCTTCGGCGACGAACCGACCGGGAACCTCGACTCGCGGGCCGGCGCCGAGGTGCTGGGCTTCCTGCGCCGGTCGGTGGACGAGCTGGGCCAGACCATCGTGATGGTCACCCACGACCCGGTCGCCGCCGGCTACGCGGACCGCGTGCTGTTCCTCGCCGACGGCCGGATCGTCGACGAGATGTACGAGCCGACCGCGGAGGCCGTCCTGGACCGCATGCTGCGTTTTTCCGGGGGGAACCCCCGGACCTCCGACTCCGACGCCCGGGGGCGCACGTCATGACCGTCCTGAAGACCTCGATGCGCAACTTCTTCGCGCACAAGGGCCGGATGGCGCTGTCGGCGGTGGCGGTGCTGCTGTCGGTGGCGTTCGTCTGCGGCACGCTCGTGTTCACGGACACCATGAACACCACGTTCGACAAGATCTTCGCCGTCTCCTCCGCGGACGTCACGGTCGCCCCGAAGGACGCCGAGGGCGAGGACACCCCGCAGAACGGGGTGCCCGCGTCCGTGCCGGCGTCCACCCTGGAGCGGATCCGCTCCGCCGAGGGCGTCGAGTCGGCCGAGGGCGCCGTCGTCTCGATGAACGTCACCCTCGTCGACGCCGACAACGACAACGTGGGCGCCACCAGCGGCGCCCCGACCATCGCCGGCAACTGGACCGAGAACGACCTGCGGTCGATGGAGATCACCTCCGGGCACGCCCCCCGCGGGCCCACCGAGGCGATGATCGACGCCGACACCGCCGACAAGCACGGCCTGAAGATCGGCGACGAACTGCGCACCATCGCGCAGACCGGCGACTTCAGGACCCGCATCACCGGCATCGCCGCCTTCACCGTCACCAACCCCGGCGCGGCCGTCGTCTACTTCGACACTGCCACCGCCCAGCGCGAACTGCTCGGTGCCACCGGCAGGTTCACCCAGTTCAACGTCACCGCCGCGGACGGCGTCTCCGACACGCAGCTCAAGCGGAACGTCGCCGAGGCCCTGGGCGGCGACTACAAGGTCCGGACGGCGAAGGAGACCTCCGACGAAGGCCGGGAGGAGATCGCCGAGTTCATGGATGTCATCAAGTACGCCATGCTCGGCTTCGCCGGGATCGCGTTCCTGGTCGGCATCTTCCTGATCATCAACACCTTCTCCATGCTGGTCGCCCAGCGCACCCGCGAGATCGGCCTGATGCGGGCCATCGGCTCCTCCCGCCGGCAGGTCAACCGCTCCGTGCTCATCGAGGCGCTGTTCCTCGGCGTCGTCGGCTCGCTCCTCGGTGTCGCGGCCGGTGTCGGGATCGCCGTCGGCCTGATGAAGCTGATGTCCGCGGCGGGCATGAACCTGTCCACCGACGACCTGACCGTGAAGGCGGCCACCCCGGTCGTCGGCCTGGTCCTCGGCGTCGTCGTCACCGTCCTCGCCGCCTACCTGCCGGCCCGCCGCGCCGGCAAGGTCTCCCCGATGGCCGCCCTGCGCGACGCCGGCACACCGGCCGACGGCAGGGCCGGACGGATCCGCGGCCTGATCGGCCTGGTCCTCACCGCCGCCGGCGCCGCCGCCCTGTACGCGGCCGGTACGGCGGACAGGGCGAGCGAGGGCGCGTCGATGCTGGGACTGGGCATCGTCCTCACCCTGATCGGCTTCGTCGTGATCGGCCCGCTGCTGGCCGGCGGGGTCGTACGGGTGATCAGCGCGGTGCTGCTGCGGGCCTTCGGCCCGGTGGGCCGCATGGCCGAGCGCAACGCCCTGCGCAACCCGCGCCGCACCGGCGCCACCGGGGCCGCGCTGATGATCGGCCTGGCGCTGGTGGCCTGCCTGTCGGTGGTCGGCTCCTCGATGGTCGCCTCGGCCACCGGCGAGCTGGACAAGACGGTCGGCGCGGACTTCATCGTCCAGGGCAACCAGCGGATCGTGCCGCAGGCCGAGAAGAAGATGCAGGACACGCCCGGCCTGGAGCACGTCACCCGCTACAAGACGCTCGACGCCACGCTGACCTCCCCCGACGGCCGGAAGGACGACGGCGGCCTGATCGCCGCCGACCCGACCTACGCGCAGGACGTGCGCCGCCCGACCACCGCCGGCGACCTGGCCGCCGCCTACGGCCCTGACGCCATGTCGGTCGGCTCCGACTACGCGAAGAAGCACGGCGTGCGCGTCGGCGACACGGTCTCCGTCGCCTTCGAGGGCGGCGCGACCGCGAAGCTGAAGGTCGCCGCGATCACCGACGACGACACCGCCATCGACCAGGGCGCCCGGTACGTCAGCATCGACACGATGCGCAAGTACCTGCCGGCCGACCGCGTCCCGCCGAGCACGATGATGTTCGCCAAGGCGGAGGACGGCCAGGAGAGCCAGGCGTACGCGGCGCTGAAGAAGTCGCTGGACCCGTACCCGCAGTACCAGGTGCGCGACCAGACCGACTACAAGCAGCAGCTCGAGGACGAGGTCGGCCAGCTGCTGAACATGGTCTACGGCCTGCTCGCCCTCGCGATCGTCGTCGCGGTCCTGGGCGTGGTGAACACCCTGGCGCTGTCGGTGGTCGAGCGGACCCGCGAGATCGGCCTGATGCGGGCGATCGGACTCTCCCGCCGTCAGCTGCGCCGGATGATCCGCCTGGAGTCCGTGGTCATCGCCCTCTTCGGCGCCCTGCTGGGGCTCGGGCTGGGCATGGGCTGGGGCACCACGGCCCAGAAGCTGCTCGCCCTGGAGGGACTGAACGTCCTGGACATCCCCTGGCCGACGATCATCGGCGTGTTCATCGGCTCGGCCTTCGTGGGCCTGTTCGCCGCCCTGGTCCCGGCGTTCCGGGCGGGCCGGATGAACGTGCTGAGGGCCATCGCCACGGAGTAGCCCGCCGGCCGCCGCGCACGGGGGCCGCGGGAGAGGAAGCCCGGCGCCGGAGTCCCACGGGACCCCGGCGCCGGGCTCCCCGCCTGCCCGGCCGGCTCCGCCTCCGCCGAGCCGGTGTGCCGCGGGGCGCTTCCAGCCCACCGAGCCGGGGGCGGGTGGGCACAGGCCGGGGTCCAGGTGGGCGGAGTCCCCTGGTACCCGGGCCGCACGCCGGGGCACCCGTCCACGGATGGGGCGTTGTCCACAGCCCCCGCGCCCGCCCGCGCAGCGACGTACGCTGGGAGACCCCCGGCCCGCAGCGCGCGCCGGGCCCGTCGTGTTGTACGTACACCCCCGGACGGAAGCGCCCCTTTCATGAGCCTGCACGGTCTGCTCGACGCCGTCGTCAAGGACGCCGCCCTCGCGGAAGCGATCACCGCGGCCGCCGACGGCAACCGCATGCACGTCGACCTGGTCGGTCCCCCCGCGGCCCGGCCCTTCACGGTCGCCGCGCTGGCCCGCGGGACGAGCCGCCCCGTCCTGGCGGTGACGGCGACCGGGCGCGAGGCGGAGGACCTGGCCGCGGCCCTGCGCTCGCTGCTGCCGCCCGAGGGCGTCGTCGAGTACCCGTCCTGGGAGACGCTGCCGCACGAGCGGCTCAGCCCGCGCAGCGACACCGTCGGCCGCCGCCTGGCCGTTCTGCGCCGCCTGACCCACCCCCGCGACGACGACCCGGAGACCGGCCCGGTCCAGGTCGTCGTCGCGCCCGTGCGTTCCGTGCTCCAGCCGCAGGTCAAGGGCCTGGGCGACCTGGAGCCGGTCTCCCTGCGGAGCGGGCAGAACGCCGATCTGGACGAGGTCGTCGAGGCCCTCGCCGCCGCCGCGTACGCGCGCGTGGAGCTGGTCGAGAAGCGCGGCGAGTTCGCCGTGCGCGGCGGCATCCTCGACGTGTTCCCGCCCACCGAGGAACACCCCCTGCGCGTCGAGTTCTGGGGCGACGACGTCGAGGAGATCCGTTACTTCAAGGTCGCCGACCAGCGGTCCCTGGAGGTCGCCGAGCACGGGCTGTGGGCCCCGCCCTGCCGCGAGCTGCTGCTGACGCCCCAGGTCCGCGAGCGGGCCGCCGCCCTCGCCGAGGACCACCCCGAGCTCGGCGAACTGCTCGGCAGGATCGCCGAGGGCATCGCCGTGGAGGGCATGGAGTCCCTGGCGCCGGTCCTCGTGGACGACATGGAGCTGCTGCTGGACGTGCTGCCCAAGGGCGCCATGGCCGTCGTCTGCGACCCCGAGCGCGTGCGGACCCGCGCCGCCGACCTGGTCGCGACCAGCCAGGAGTTCCTCCAGGCGTCCTGGGCGGCCACCGCGGGCGGGGGCGAGGCGCCGATCGACGTCGACGCGGCCTCCCTGTGGTCCCTCGCCGACGTCCGGGAGCGGGCGCGCGAGCTGGACATGATGTGGTGGTCGGTGTCGCCGTTCGCCGCCGACGACGCCCTGGACGACGCCGACACCCTCAAGCTGGGCATGCGCGCCCCCGAGACCTACCGCGGCGACACCGCCAGGGCGCTGGCCGACACCAAGGGCTGGCTGTCCGACGGCTGGCGCGCCGTCTACCTCACCGAGGGCCACGGCCCGGCCGCCCGCACCGTCGAGGTCCTCGGCGGCGAGGGCATCGCCGCCCGCCTCGACAACGACCTGGACGAGCTGAGCCCGTCCGTCGTGCACGTCTCCTGCGGCTCCCTCGACCACGGCTTCGTCGCCCCGGCCCTCAAGCTCGCCGTGCTCACCGAGACCGACCTGACCGGCCAGAAGGCCGCCGGCCGCGAAGGCGCCCGGATGCCGGCCCGGCGCCGCAAGACCATCGACCCGCTCACCCTGGAGGCGGGCGACTACATCGTCCACGAGCAGCACGGCGTCGGCCGCTACATCGAGATGGTGCAGCGCACCGTCCAGGGCGCCACCCGCGAGTACCTGGTCGTGGAGTACGCCCCCGCCAAGCGCGGCCAGCCCGGCGACCGGCTCTACATCCCCACCGACCAGCTGGAGCAGATCACCAAGTACGTCGGCGGCGAGGCCCCCACCCTGCACCGGCTCGGCGGCGCCGACTGGACCAGGACCAAGGCCCGCGCCAAGAAGGCCGTCAAGGAGATCGCCGCCGACCTGATCAAGCTCTACAGCGCCCGCATGGCCGCCCCCGGCCACGCCTTCGGCCCCGACACCCCCTGGCAGCGCGAGCTGGAGGACGCCTTCCCCTACGCCGAGACCCCGGACCAGCTCACCACCATCGCCGAGGTCAAGGAGGACATGGAGAAGACGGTCCCCATGGACCGCCTGATCTGCGGCGACGTCGGCTACGGCAAGACCGAGATCGCGGTCCGCGCCGCCTTCAAGGCCGTCCAGGACGGCAAGCAGGTCGCCGTCCTCGTGCCGACGACCCTGCTGGTGCAGCAGCACTTCGGGACGTTCAGCGAGCGCTACGCCCAGTTCCCGGTGACCGTGAAGGCGCTGTCCCGCTTCCAGACCGACACCGAGGCCAAGGCCGTCCTGGAGGGGCTGCGCGAGGGCTCGGTGGACGTCGTCATCGGCACCCACCGCCTGTTCTCCTCCGAGACGAAGTTCAAGGACCTCGGCCTGGTCATCGTCGACGAGGAGCAGCGCTTCGGCGTCGAGCACAAGGAGCAGCTGAAGAAGCTCCGCGCCAACGTCGACGTGCTCACCATGTCCGCGACCCCCATCCCGCGCACCCTGGAGATGGCGGTCACCGGCATCCGCGAGATGTCCACGATCACCACCCCGCCCGAGGAGCGCCACCCGGTCCTGACCTTCGTCGGCCCCTACGAGGAGAAGCAGATCGGCGCCGCCATCCGCCGCGAACTGCTGCGCGAGGGCCAGGTCTTCTACATCCACAACCGCGTCGAGTCCATCGACCGCGCGGCGGCCAAGCTGCGCGAGATCGTGCCCGAGGCGCGCATCGCCACCGCCCACGGCCAGATGTCGGAGCAGGCGCTGGAGCAGGTCGTCGTCGACTTCTGGGAGAAGAAGTTCGACGTGCTGGTCTCCACGACCATCGTCGAGTCCGGCATCGACATCTCCAACGCCAACACCCTGATCGTCGAGCGCGGCGACAACTTCGGCCTCAGCCAGCTCCACCAGCTGCGCGGCCGCGTCGGCCGCGGGCGGGAACGCGGCTACGCCTACTTCCTGTACCCGCCGGAGAAGCCGCTGACCGAGACCGCGCACGAGCGGCTCGCCACCATCGCCCAGCACACCGAGATGGGCGCCGGCATGTACGTGGCCATGAAGGACCTGGAGATCCGCGGCGCCGGCAACCTGCTCGGCGGCGAGCAGTCCGGCCACATCGCGGGCGTCGGCTTCGACCTGTACGTGCGGATGGTCGGCGAGGCCGTCGCCGACTACCGCGCCTCCCTGGAGGGCGGCGTGGAGGAGGAGCCGCCGCTCGAGGTCAAGATCGAGCTGCCGGTCGACGCGCACGTCCCGCACGACTACGCCCCCGGCGAGCGGCTGCGTCTGCAGGCGTACCGGTCCATCGCCTCCGCGGGCAGCGAGGAGGACGTCAGGGCCGTACGCGAGGAACTCGTCGACCGCTACGGCAAGCTGCCGGAGCCGGTGGAGAACCTGCTGCTGGTGGCGGGGCTGCGGATGCTCGCGCGGGCGTGCGGCGTCGGCGAGATCGTGCTCCAGGGCAACAACATCCGTTTCGCTCCGGTGGAGTTGCGCGAGTCGCAGGAGCTGCGCCTCAAGCGCCTGTACCCGGGCACGGTCATCAAGCCCACCGGTCACCAGGTGCTGGTGCCGCGCCCGAAGACCGCGAAGGTGGGCGGCAAGCCGTTGGTCGGACGGGAACTGCTGGCGTGGGTGGGGGAGTTCCTGACGTCGGTCCTGGGGTCCTGACCACCGGCCGCGGCCCGGCGAAGAGCGGCCGCGGCCCGTCGGAGGCCTGTCGCGGAGAAGCCGTCCACGGACCCGGGTCCGTGGACGGCTTCGGTGTGCGCGGTGTGAGAGGACGTTCTCCTACGGCCGGTCGCCGCCCTGGTCGCGCCCGAAGCCGAGCTTGCCCTCGGCCTGCTGCTGCGCGGCGTCGACCTGCTTCTCGTACTTGCCGCCGGTCCTCTGGTTGACCTGGCGTTCGGCGGCGTCGGACATCTTCCGGGAACGGTCCTTGTCCTTGCCTGCCATGCTCTTCATCTTGTCGAGGAAGCCCATGCGGCGCTCCTTCCGGGACGTGACTCCTCTCCGACCGTACGCCAGATATGCCGGTCATGCCCAATAAGGACCTCTATGGTCTGAACCTCTCCCTCGCTACGGTGGTCCTGAACCGCAAGGAAAGGGGCGCTTATGAGGCGGCACAGCAGGATTCGTACCGGACGGTCCGCGGGCGCGGCCCTTGTTCTCGTCCTGGTCGCGGGCTGCGGGGGATCCGACGGCGCCGGCACCCCGAAGGACGGCGGCGGCGACACCGCGGCGCCGGCCGCGGGGAAGGCGGTCAGCCCCCTGCACAACCCCGACGGCACCCGGCCCGGCCTCGCCCCGGTCACGGGCGACACCGACCGGAAGGCGGCCCGCGAGCTCATCGAGAAGCTGAGGACCAAGGGCCGCGGCCCCAAGACCGGTTACGACAGGGACGAGTTCGGCTACGCCTGGATGGACACGGCCGACGGCGTACCGCTGGCGCGCAACGGCTGCGACACACGCAACGACCTGCTGAAACGCGACGGCCAGGAGGTGCGCTTCCGGTCGGGCTCGAACTGTGTGGTCATCGCCATGACGCTGCACGACCCGTACACCGGCACCACCATCGACTGGCGCAAGCAGGAGGCGAGCGAGGTGCAGATCGACCACGTCGTGCCGCTGTCGTACAGCTGGCAGATGGGGTCGTCGCGCTGGCCGGAGAGCAAGCGCGAGCAGATCGCCAACGACCCGCTCAACCTCATCCCCGTCCAGGGCCGGGCCAACTCCGCCAAGAGCGACTCCGGACCCGCCACCTGGCTGCCCCCGAGCAAGGGGATCCGGTGCGCGTACGCCGTCCGGTTCGCCCAGGTCGCCGTCAAGTACGAGCTGGCGGTGACCGCGCCGGACCGGGAGGCGATGCTGCGGCAGTGCGGCGGCTGAAACCGCCGGTGAGCGCGGTGCCGTGGGCGTGACGGCGCACGGCGGGGGCTTCCGGTGTTCGAGGAGCGGTGGAGCGGTGCGCGGGCCGGTCTCGCCGCGGCGCCGGTCAGAACTCGCCGTTGCCGAGGATCTCGCCCTCGGCGTCGTAGACGGTGACGAGACCGTTGTCGCTGTCCTTCCAGTCGGCGAACGCCGAGGCGATGAGCTTGGCGGGTCCCGTGCCCTCGCCCATGATGCCGCCGGTGAAGTCGGTGTAGACGTCGGCGGTGTCGAGGATGTCGTTCTGCTCGTCCGCGCCCTGGACCTTGGTGACGTGGGAGACGGCCTGCTTCTCCGTGGCCGTGCCGTTCTTCTCCACGAACGCCTTGAACCGGTCCGCCTGCGAGGCCTTCCCGGTCCCCTTGTCCTCGGCGGGCTCGCCCTCGGCCGCCTCGGCGCCGGACGAGCCGCCCGCCGCGCCGGACGAGCCGCCCGCCTGCGTGCCCCCGGTCTTCTCGGCGGCGGCGGAGGTCCGGCCGTCGCCCTTGCCGTCGCCGCCCCCCTCACCGGAGTTCGCCGACACGGCGCCGATGACGACGAGCCCCACCACGGCACCCAGCGCGACCTTGGTCTTCATACCCATGTCTCAGTCCCCTCCCAGAGGGCGGCCGCTTCCTGTCACGGTCGCCCGTTGGCGAGGTCAATAAGACCAGAACCTGTGAACCGAGTCAACCAGGTTCACAGAGTGGGGCGTGTACACGATCGTGAACGTCTCCGCGCACGCCGTCTCGGTATGCTCGTCGCCACACACGGGACGAGGGGAGCCGCGCGGGTGCAGGACAACGCGACAGAAGTGACCGCCGCCGGGATCGCACGGCTCGCCGGCGTGGGCCGCGCGGCGGTGAGCAACTGGCGGCGCCGGCACGCGGACTTCCCCCAGCCCGTCGGCGGCACCGAGACCAGCCCCTCCTTCGCCCTCGCCGACGTCGAGGCATGGCTGCGCGCCCAGGGCAAACTCGCCGAGGTCCCCCTGCGCGAACGCGTCTGGCAGCGACTCGCCGGCCACCCCGAGGGCCCCGCCACCGCCCTGGTCCACGCCGGCTGCGTCCTCCTGCTCATCCACGACCGCCCCACCGACTGGCTGGACATCGGCGCCGGCTCCGACGAACGCCTCGCCGCCCTGCTCCCCGCCGCCCTCGATCAGGTGCTCGCCCCCCGCTTCGGCGACGACCGCGCCCGCACCCTCCCCACCCCGCAGACCCCCGCCCTGCTGCCGTCCGTGCCTCTCCTGCGCGGCGTCGCCGAACTCGCCGCCGACCAGGGCGCCCGGCAGGCCTACGAGTTCCTGCTCGGCCGGCACCTCGACGCCAACCCGCGCCACCACACCCTCACCCCGGCCCCCCTCGCCGAGCTGATGGCCGAACTCGCCGGCCCCGCCCGCACGGTGCTCGATCCGGCCTGCGGCACCGGCACCCTGCTGCGCGCCGTCGGCACCCGGCCCGGCCAGGAGCGGTACGGCCAGGACAGCGCCCCCGGACTGGCCGCGCTCACCGGACTGCGGCTCGCCCTGAGCACCACGGCCACCGTGCGCGTCGCCGACGGCGACACCCTGCGCGCGGACGCCTTCCCCGGCCTGCGCGCCGACGCCGTCCTGTGCCACCCGCCCTTCAACGAGCGCAACTGGGGACACGACGAACTCGCCTACGACGCCCGCTGGGAGTACGGCTTCCCGGCCCGCACCGAGTCCGAGCTGGCCTGGGTCCAGCACGCCCTCGCCCGGCTGAAGGACGACGGCACGGCCGTCCTCCTCATGCCGCCCGCCGCCGCCTCCCGCCGCTCCGGCCGCCGTATCCGCGCCGACCTGCTGCGCCGGGGCGCCCTGCGGGCCGTCGTCGCCCTGCCGGCCGGCGCGGCGCCGCCGTACAGCCTCCCGCTCCACCTGTGGGTGCTGCGCCGGCCCGGGAAGGCGCCCGCGCGGCCCGAGGTGCTGCTCGCCGACGCGGGGGAGCACGCCGGCGAGGGACGCGGCGGCCCGGACTGGCGGGCCGTGCGGGAGACCGTCCTCGACGCGTGGCGCGACTTCGACCGCGCCGGACACTTCGACGAACGCCCGGGCCGGGCCCGCAGCCTGCCCGTCATCGAACTCCTCGACGACGACGTCGACCTCGCCCCGGCCCGCCACCTTCCCCCGCCCACGGCCACCGACGGCGCCGAACAGCTCACGGACGTGCGCGCCCGCCTCGGCGAGACACTGCGGCTGGCCGCCGACCTCACCCCGCCCCCCGCCGGGACCGCGCCGTCGCCGCCCCGCTGGCCGCTGACCACCGTCGGCGAACTCGCCCGCGGCGGCGCCCTGCTGATGCGCGCCGGCACCAGCGGCGGCCACGCGCGCGTGCCCGTCCTCACCGATATCGACGTCCTCGCCGGCACCGCCCCCTCCGGCACCCTCCCGGAGAGCGACGAGGAACCCGTCCTCACCGAGGCGGGGGACGTCGTCCTGCCGGTCCTCGGCGGCGAATCCGTGACGCGGGTGATCGACGACGCCACCGCCGGCGCCGCCCTCGGCCGCCACCTCGTCCTCCTGCGCCCCGACCCGGCCGCACTCGACCCCTGGTTCCTCGCCGGATTCCTGCGCGGCACCGCCAACAACCGCCGGGCCAGCAGCTACGCCTCCACCGCCACCCGCCTCGACGTGCGCCGCCTCCGCCTCCCCCGGCTCCCGCTCGACGCCCAGCGCCGCTACGGCGCCCGCTTCCGCGCCCTCGACGAGTTCGAACGGTCGCTGCGGCACGCGGCCCGCCTCGGCGAACAGCTGGTGCGGGGGATGTACGACGGGCTCACGGACGGCACGGTCACCCCCGACTGACGCCCCGCGCGCGGGAAACGGCCGGCACGGCAACGGTCACGGCAACGGTTCGGTACAACCCGGAGCCGGTTGTCCGCGTCGGCCTATACGCTCGTCACACACTGGGCCGTCCGGTGTACGTCCGTCCGATCAGGTTGCCGGGAGAAGTCATGCACGGCCAGGGCCATGTGCCGCCACCGCCGCCGCGCCGCCCCAGGACCGCGGCGCTGGTGCTGCTGCGCGTCCTCTTCGTGGCCCTGCCGCTGCTGAGCCTCGGGTTCCTGGCGTGGATCTCCACCCTGTACGCGGCCATCGTGACCCGCAGGCCGCGCGACTGGTGGGCGTTCGCGGCGACGGCCGTCGTCATGGTGATCAGCTTCGGCCTCATGGCCACCGACCACACCGACGACTTCAGCACCCCCCAAGGCACCGCGGGCATGATCATCCTGCTGCTCAACGCCTGTGTCTGCGCCGGCTACTTCCTGTACGCCCACATCCGGCACCACCAGGAGCCGCTCCACGCCGGCCACCTGCCGCCCGGCCACCCGGCCGCCGGATACGGCCACCCGCACCCCGCCTACCCGTACACCCCCGCCCCTGTGCCCGCGCCGGCACCGCCGTACCAGGCCCGGCACCCCCACACGCCCGTGGCACCGCCCCGGCAGACCCCCGTGGCACCCCCGCCGGCGCCCGTCACCCCGCCCCCGCAGCCCGCCCGCATCGACCAGGTCCGCGCCGAACTCGACGAGCTCAGCGACTACCTGCGCAGGCACGACGGCGGCAGCGGCGGCCACCAGGGAGGGCGGTGACCGTGACGGCGGGACGTGTCGTCGCCGGCCGCTACGAACTGTCCACCCTCATCGGCCAGGGCGGCATGGGCCAGGTCTGGACGGCCTACGACCAGCGCCTCGACCGGCGCGTCGCGGTGAAGCTGCTGCGCCCCGACAAGGTGGCCGGCCAGGAGGCCGACGAACTGCGCCGCCGCTTCGTGCGCGAGTGCCGGGTGACCGCCCAGGTCGACCACCCCGGCCTCGTCACCGTGCACGACGCGGGCAGCGAGGGCGAGGAACTGTTCCTCGTCATGCAGTACGTCGACGGCGCCGACCTCTCCGACCACCTCGCCGAGCACGACCCCTACCCCTGGCAGTGGGCCGTCGCGGTCGCCGCCCAGCTGTGCGCCGTCCTCAGCGCCGTGCACGCCGTGCCGATCGTCCACCGCGACCTCAAGCCGCGCAACGTGATGGTGAAGCAGGACGGCACCGTCACCGTCCTCGACCTCGGCGTCGCCTCCGTCATGGACGCCGACACCACCCGCCTCACCCACACCGGCACCCCCATAGGCTCGCCCGCCTACATGGCCCCCGAGCAGGCCATGGGCGGCGCCGTCGGCCCCTACACCGACCTGTACGCGCTCGGCGTCCTCCTGCACGAACTCCTCAGCGGCGACGTCCCCTTCGCCGGCTCCACCGCCCTCGGCGTCCTCCACCGGCACCTGTACGAACCGCCGCTGCCCGTGCGCCGCCTCCGCCCCGAGGTCCCCGAGGCGCTCGAAGCCCTCGTCCTGCGCCTGCTCGCCAAGGACCCCCAGCACCGCCCCGCCTCCGCCCAGGAGGTCTACGAGCACCTCGCACTGCTGCTGCCCGCGCGTGGCATGCCCACCGGCGGCCCCCTCGACCCCACCCGCCCCTTCGTACGCCCGCACGCCCCCTGGCCCGACCGCGCCCGCACCCCCGCGCCGCAGCCCGCCCCGCCCCAGCCCGCCCCCGAGGCCGGCAAACCGGACGTCGCCCGCGCCGTCGACGACGTCAAACGCCTCCTCGGCGAGGGCCGCATCACCCAGGCCGTCGACATCCTCGGCGCGATCCTGCCCGCCGCCGCCGAACAGCACGGCGAACGCTCCCCGGTCGTGCGCACCCTGCGCAAGCAGTACGCCGCCACCCTCCTGGACGACGGCCAGTACCGCCGCGCCCTGCCCGAACTGCGCCGCCTCGCCGACGAACGCGCCGCCGAGGCCGGCCACGCCGACCCCCAGTCCCTGCGCCACCGCTACGACGCCGCCCAGTGCCTGGAACAGCTCGGCGAACCGGCCGCCGCCCTCGCCGAGTACCGCGCCCTGCTGCCGTACTACGAGAACCAGTACGTCGCCGGCGACCCCGACCTCGCCCACGACGTCCGCCGCCGCATCGGTCACCTCCTCCTCGCCCTCGGCGACCGCGCCGCCGCCCACGAGACCCTGGTCCGCCTCCTGCACGACCTGGAGCGCACCCACGGCCCCGGACACCCCCTCGCGGCCGAGGTCCGGCGCACCCTCCAGTGGCTCGGCCAGGTGCACGGCTGACGCACACCGTCTCGGAGAAGGCGCGGCGGTGCCCGAAGTCCCCGCGAATCGTTGGTCGAATGGGTTGGCCAGAGCCGGGCCACTGCCTACCATCGATCACCGCAAGACCTTGTGCACCCGCCCGCCGCCCGACCACCACCCCTGGTGGAGGCGCTGCGCGCCGCACTGTCCCTTGCAATCTCCAACGGGAGGTTCCCTTGCACCGCCGCCGTCGCACCGCGCTCCTGTTCACCGCCGCGATCGCCGCCGCGTCCCCCCTGCTCACCGCCTGCGGGAACGACGCGCACCCCGGCGCCGCGGCCGTGGTGGGCGACCAGCGGATCACCGTCTCCCAGCTGGAGACGAGGGTCGGCGAGGTGCGCGAGGCGCAGCGGGCCGCCGTCCCGGACGAGACCCGGTACCAGCAGGTCGTCGCCCGCACCGGCACCCTCGCCCGCGACACCCTGCACGGCATGGTCCTCGACCGGGTCCTGCACCACGCCGCCCAGGACGCCGGCGTGACCGTCACCCGCAAGGAGGTCCAGCGGATGCGCGCCGGCCTCGAGGAGCAGGCCGGCGGCGCCGAGCAGCTGGAGACCGCCTGGCTGCAGCAGTACGGCGTCGCCCCCGAACGCCTCGACGACAACCTCCGCGTCCAGCTGGAGGCCCAGAAGCTCGCCGAGCACCTCGGCACCGACACCAGCCGCCCCGAGTTCTGGCAGGCCCTGTCCAAGGCCTCCCGGCAGCTCGACGTCGACCTCAACCCGCGCTACGGCACCTGGGACGTCAGCAAGAGCAGCCGTGCCGACGCGAAGACGCCGTGGGTGCGCGAGGTCACGGCGGCGGAGAGCCCGCAGACGGCGTGACGGTCCCGCGCGGGGGCCGCCCGCCTGCGGACGGCGGGCAGCCCCTGTCCGCGGACGACCGGCAGCCCCCGCCTGCGGACGACCCGCGGGCCGGCCGAAGGCGTGCGTTACGTTCGGACGGTGAACGCAACCAGCTCCGACCCCGCTCACGGCACCGCCCCCGGCCCGGGCCGCATCGTCCTGCTCACCACCAGCCACCGCGTCGCCCCCGGCCTGCTCTCCTGGCCCGCCTGGCAGGCGCTGCGTACGGCCGACCGCGTGCTGTGCGCCGACGGCACCCACCCGCAACTGCCGTACCTGCGCGAAGCCGGCGTACACGTCGAGGAGACGGCCCCGACGGCCGAGGAACTGGTCGCCGCCTGCGCGGGCGGCCGCACGGTGGCCGTCGTCGCGACCGGCGAGGGCGAGCCGGCGCTCACCGACGGACTGGCCCGCCTGGCCGGCTCCGGCCGTATCGCCATGCCCGAGCTGGAACTGCTCCCCGCCTCCTACGACCTCCCGGGCGCCCGCCTCCTCGACCTCGTCCAGGTCATGGACCGCATCCGCGTGGAATGCCCCTGGTCCTCGCGGCGCACCCACGAGGGCCTGGCCAAGTACGCCATCGAGGAGGCCTACGAACTCGTCGAGGCCATCGAGGACGGCGACCGCGACGAACTGCGCGAGGAACTCGGCGACGTCCTCCTCCAGGTCGTCTTCCACGCCCGCATCGCCGAGGAGGACCCCGATGCGCCGTTCTCCGTCGACGACGTCGCGGCCGGCATCGTCGCCAAGCTGATCCACCGCCACCCGCACGTCTTCGGCGACGAGAGCGCGGCCACCCCCGAAGAGGTCAGGGAGCACTGGCTGCGCACCAAGGCCGAGGAGAAACGCCGCGCCTCGGTCACCGAGGGCGTACCCCTCGGCCAGCCCGGCCTCGCGCTCGCCGCCAAACTGGCCTCCCGGGCGCGCACCGCGGGCCTGGAGGTGCCGCTCCCCGAGGGCGAGGGCATCGGCTACGAACTCCTCGCCCTCGCCGCCCGCGCCGAGGCCGAGGGCACGGACCCGGAAGCGGCCCTGCGCGCGGCGGCCCGCGCCTACCGCGACGCGATCAGGGAGGTCGAGGCATGACCGGCCGCCCGGCCGCCCCCGACGGCCCGGTGCCCGAGCTCTTCAGCTGGGAGTTCGCGAGCGACCCCTACCCCGCCTACGCCTGGCTGCGCGAGCACGCCCCCGTCCACCGCACGACCCTGCCCAGCGGCGTGGAGGCCTGGCTGATCACCCGGTACGCCGACGCCCGGCAGGCCCTGGCCGACCAGCGGCTGTCCAAGAACCCGGCGCACCACGACGAGCCCGCCCACGCCAAGGGGAAGACCGGCATCCCGGGCGAGCGCAAGGCCGAGCTGATGACACATCTGCTCAACATCGATCCGCCGGACCACACCAGGCTGCGCCGGCTGGTCAGCAAGGCGTTCACCCCGCGGCGCGTCGCCGAGTTCGCGCCCCGGGTGCAGGAGCTCGCCGACGACCTGATCGGCCGGTTCGCGCCGGCCGGAGAGGCCGACCTCATCCACGAGTTCGCGTTCCCGCTGCCCATCTACGCCATCTGCGACCTGCTCGGCGTCCCCCGTGAGGACCAGGACGACTTCCGGGACTGGGCGGGCATGATGATCCGACACGGCGGCGGGCCGAGGGGCGGCGTCGCGCGCTCGGTGAAGAAGATGCGGGGCTACCTCGCCGACCTCATCCACCGCAAGCGCGCCGCGCTGCCGCCCGAGCCCGGACCCGGCGAGGACCTCATCTCCGGCCTCATCCGCGCCTCCGACCACGGTGAGCACCTCACCGAGAACGAGGCCGCGGCGATGGCTTTCATCCTGCTTTTCGCCGGTTTCGAAACCACCGTCAACCTCATCGGCAACGGCGCCTACGCCCTGCTCACCCACCCTGAACAGCGGACCCGGCTGCAGTCGTCCCTCGCCGCGGGCGAGCGCGGCCTGCTGGAGACGGGAGTCGAGGAACTCCTGCGCTACGACGGCCCGGTCGAGCTCGCCACCTGGCGCTTCGCCACCGAGCCGCTCACCGTCGGCGGACAGGACATCGCCCCCGGCGACCCGGTCCTCGTCGTTCTGGCCGCCGCCGACCGGGACCCGGAGCGGTTCGCGGACCCGGACACCCTGGACCTCTCCCGCCGGGACAACCAGCACCTGGGGTACGGCCACGGCATCCACTACTGTCTCGGCGCCCCGCTCGCCCGGCTGGAGGGCCAGACGGCGCTCGCCACACTGCTCACCCGCCTGCCCGACCTGTCCCTCGCCGCGGACCCCGCCGAACTGCGCTGGCGCGGCGGGCTCATCATGCGGGGGCTGCGCACCCTGCCCGTGTCGTTCACTCCTGTGCCCTCCGGCCCCGTGCCGTCGCCGCCCGACACGCATCCGGCGCCGACGCAAAGGTGACACGCGCTCAGCTCTGTGATCTTCACGTGATCTGCGCGGCATGAACTTGTGACAACCGATCATATGCCTATACGTTCACGGATCAGCGTGGCGACGAGCCTCGTCCGCCACGCGGTCCCCGTCGTCTCGTGAAAGGTCGTCGCATGCTCTCCGGGAACGGTCGTCACCGCCGACCCCGCCAGGCCCCCGCCCTGGTCGTCGCAGCCGGCGTGACCGGCTCCGCCATCGCGATCCCTCTCCTGGGGGCCACCGGCGCCCACGCGGCCGACGGAACGAGCTGGGACCGGGTCGCCGAGTGCGAGACGGGTGGCGCCTGGAGCCAGAACAGCGGCAACGGGTACTACGGCGGCCTGCAGCTGTCCCAGGACCTCTGGGAGCAGTACGGCGGACTCGCGTACGCGCCGAGCGCCGACGAGGCCAGCCGCTCGCAGCAGATATCCGTGGCCGAGAAGGTGCTCGCGGGGCAGGGCGTCGCCGCCTGGCCGACCTGCGGTCCGCTCGCGGGCCTGGGCGGCGGCGCGGGTGCCGCGACGGGCGGAACCGGAACCTCCGGTGACGGGTCGTCGGCGGGGGAGAGGGCGCCCGGCGCGTCCGGCTCGACCGACCCCTCCGAGACCACCGCTTCCCCTGAGGCCACCGAAACCGCCGGAAGCGCCGGGAGCGCTGCGAGACCGTCCTCCCCGGCCTCCCCCTCCCCCTCCTCCACCCCGGCCCCGTCGGCCTCCACGTCCGCCACGGCTGACGTCCCGTCGGACAACAGCGACAAAACGGCCAAGGGTGACACGCCCGGCACGTCCGCCACGCCCGGACTTCCGGCCGACGGTGTCACCCGGGACTCCGGCGGCGCGGGCACGGAGGCCCCCGAAAGCGACGCTGCGGACAAGTCGGGGCAGAACGGCGCCGTTTCGGGGCTCGTCGACACCGAGGAGTCCCCGGCCGGCCGGCACCGCGGCGGCAGCGCCGACGAGGGTGCGGCGGCCGGCCGCGAGGACGCGCCGTCGGGGCGGCACGCCTCGCGCGGCGAGGGCGGCGCCCGCGACCTCACGGACGGCGCGTACACGGTCCGTTCGGGCGACAGCCTCTGGGGCATCGCCGACTCCCTTGACGTCTCCGGCGGGTGGCACGCCCTCTACGCCGAGAACGAGGAGGTCGTCGGCGCCGACCCGAACCACATCCTGCCCGGTCAGACGCTCACGGTCACGGGCGAATCGGTCGAAAACCAGGGGTAGTTCGCGTCACGGTTAGAGGCTGTATGTCCGTTTTGGATCTCGTGAGAGATAGGTCTCAGAAGCCGTGATCGTCTTTGAAAAACCGCGGAGCGCGTGTCTACGGTCATGACCGCTCGCCACCGCGGGCCCCGTCCGTCGCAACGCCGAATCCTGCCAGCGGCGGTACGGGAACAGTCGTCGCGTCAAGCGCCGCAGGCAGGAGCGGGGGACCCAAGGTAAGTCGCCGCACCGGGGCAGTCGATCCGGAGCGGCTAGGGGTGGAGCCGAGTTCCGTGAGGGACCCGGCCGGGCAACTCAACCGGCCCGAACCCGACAGCTCACCTCGCAGGCGTCGGTGAGGGGATCAACCATGCTGTTTTCCGGCAAGGGCAAGCACCGTCGTCCGTCCAAGGCCACCCGTGTCATCGCCGTCGCCGGCGTCACCGGTGCCGCCGTCGCCGCCCCGCTGATGGCGGCCGGCAACGCCTCCGCCGCCACGGCCTCCGAGTGGGACGCCGTCGCCCAGTGCGAGTCCGGCGGCAACTGGTCCATCAACACCGGCAACGGCTACTACGGCGGCCTGCAGTTCTCGGCCTCCACCTGGGCCGCCTACGGCGGTACGCAGTACGCCGCCACCGCCGACCAGGCGTCCAAGTCGCAGCAGATCGCGGTCGCCGAGAAGGTCCTCGCCGGCCAGGGCAAGGGTGCCTGGCCCGTCTGCGGCACCGGCCTGTCGAGCGCCGCGTACACCGGCGGCTCCGGTGAGAGCCAGAGCGGCGGCTCCTCGCAGTCCTCCGGCGGCTCCCAGAGCTCGCAGGGCACCCAGAACCAGAGCGGCGGCTCCGCCGAGCGCTCCACCGAGCAGAAGGCCTCGCGCTCCTCCGAGCGTCCGGCCGCCGAGAAGACCGCGCCGAAGGCGGAGAAGAAGGCCGAGAGCGGGACCGTCACCACCCCGACCGGCAAGAAGGTCGAGAAGGGCGACGGCGAGTACAAGGTCGTCAAGGGCGACACCCTCAGCACGATCGCCGCCGAGCACGACGTCGACGGCGGCTGGGCGAAGCTGTTCGAGCTGAACGACGACATCCTCGACGACGCCGACCTGATCTACCCGGGCCAGCAGCTGCACCTGAAGTAAGCGGCGGCCCGCCCTCCTCCCGCCCCGGTGCGTGTTCCCCCCCCCCGTGCGCACCGGGGCGGGTTTTTCACGCTCCGGGAGCCGGGGGCCCCGGATTTCCGTGAACCGCCTTTGTTCCGTTCGGAAACAATTTACTCTCGGTTCTGTCCAACAGGTGGGTGGCCGGCTGGCCGATCGCCCGTCGCCGGTTAGGCTCGTCCCGCAGAGCCGCTGCGGTCCTCGCGGATCCGCGTCGCACCGAAGCGCCACACCGAAGCGTCACATTGAAGAAGGAGATGCTCGTGCCGTCCATCGACGTCGTCGTAGCCCGGGAAATCCTGGACTCCCGAGGCAACCCCACGGTCGAGGTCGAGGTCGGCCTCGACGACGGCAGCACGGGCCGTGCCGCCGTCCCGTCCGGAGCCTCCACCGGTGCCTTCGAGGCCATCGAGCTCCGTGACGGCGACCCGGCCCGCTACCAGGGCAAGGGTGTCGAGAAGGCCGTCCTCGCCGTCATCGAGCAGATCGGCCCGGAGCTGGTCGGCTACGACGCCACCGAGCAGCGCCTGATCGACCAGGCCATGTTCGACCTGGACGCCACCGACAACAAGGGCTCGCTGGGCGCCAACGCCATCCTCGGCGTCTCCCTCGCCGTCGCCCACGCCGCCTCCGAGGCCAGCGACCTGCCGCTCTTCCGCTACCTGGGCGGCCCCAACGCGCACCTGCTGCCGGTGCCGATGATGAACATCCTGAACGGCGGCTCGCACGCCGACTCCAACGTGGACATCCAGGAGTTCATGATCGCCCCGATCGGCGCGGAGTCCTTCTCCGAGGCGCTGCGCTGGGGCACCGAGGTCTACCACACCCTCAAGAAGGTGCTGAAGGGCAAGGGCCTGGCCACCGGCCTCGGCGACGAGGGCGGCTTCGCCCCGAACCTCGGCTCCAACCGCGAGGCCCTCGACCTCATCCTCGAGGCCATCAAGGAGGCCGGCTACACCCCGGGCGAGCAGATCGCGCTCGCGCTGGACGTCGCCGCGTCCGAGTTCTACAAGGACGGCTCCTACACCTTCGAGGGCAAGGAGCGCTCGGCCGCCGAGATGACCGAGTACTACGCCGAGCTGGTCGAGGCGTACCCGCTGGTCTCCATCGAGGACCCGCTGTTCGAGGACGACTGGGAGGGCTGGAAGACCATCACCGACAAGCTCGGTGACAAGGTCCAGCTCGTCGGCGACGACCTGTTCGTCACCAACCCCGAGCGTCTGGCCCGCGGCATCGAGGAGGGCGCCGCCAACGCCCTGCTGGTGAAGGTGAACCAGATCGGTTCGCTCACCGAGACCCTGGACGCCGTCGAGCTGGCCCAGCGCAACGGCTTCAAGTGCATGATGTCCCACCGCTCCGGCGAGACCGAGGATGTCACCATCGCCGACCTGGCCGTCGCCACCAACTGCGGCCAGATCAAGACCGGCGCCCCGGCCCGCTCCGAGCGCGTCGCCAAGTACAACCAGCTGCTGCGCATCGAGGAGATCCTCGACGACGCCGCGGTGTACGCCGGCCGCAGCGCCTTCCCGCGGTTCCGCTCCGCGGACCAGTAGGCACGGCGCTCCGCGGGCCAGTAGGCACGGCGGGGGTGGAGTGCCATCCCTGTAGCAGCGTCGTACGTACGTCCCCGTACTCGGTCCCGTACCGTGTGCGGGGACGTACGCACGTATGAGGACGCACGGAAGCGGAGGCGGGGACATGGCGGTGAAGGACCGGGACCGTTTCTCCACCGCGACCAGGATCCGGGTCCTCGGGGAGCAGACCGCGGCCCGGGTCTACCGCTCGCAGACCAGGCGCCAGGCGCGCCGCTCCCGGCTGACCGGCCGGGCGGCGCTGCTCGCGATGGTGCTCTGCTCGCTGGTCGTGGCACTCGCCTACCCGATACGGCAGTACGTCGCCCAGCGCGCCGAGATCGCCGACCTGCGCGAGGAGCAGGCGCGGACCCGCGAGCGGGTCGAGGACCTGCGCGACCTCAAGGCACGCTGGCAGGACGACGCCTACGCCGAGCAGCAGATCCGGCTGCGGCTGCACTACGTGATGCCGGGGGAGACGGGCTTCGTCGTCGTCGACCCGGACGCGGCGGAGCAGGCGCGCGCCGAGCTCGGCGCCGCCGACCGCCCGTGGTACCGCAACGTGTGGGAAGGCGTCGACAAGGCCGACGCCGCCGCCCACCGGCAGTGACTCAACAGGAAGACCAGCAGAAGACCGTCATGCAGACACCCCCGCCCACCACCCCGCGCACCGAGCCCACCGACGCGGACGTGGAGGCCTTCAAGCAGCAGCTCGGGCGCCCGCCGCGCGGACTGCGCGCCATCGCGCACCGCTGCCCGTGCGGACAGCCGGACGTCGTGGAGACGGCGCCGCGGCTGCCCGACGGCACGCCCTTCCCCACGCTGTACTACCTGACGTGCCCGAGGGCGGCCTCCGCCATCGGCACGCTGGAGGCGAACGGCGTGATGAAGGAGATGA
This sequence comes from Streptomyces sp. NPDC006384, assembly GCF_042870695.1. Taxonomy (NCBI): domain Bacteria; kingdom Bacillati; phylum Actinomycetota; class Actinomycetes; order Kitasatosporales; family Streptomycetaceae; genus Streptomyces; species Streptomyces sp. NPDC006384. Next base: position 99,976 of record NZ_JBIAHR010000003.1, on the reverse strand, counting down.
CCGAGCGCCTCGCCACTGACCCCGAGCTGGCCGACGCCTACCGGGCGGCGCACGAGGACTACATCCGGCGGCGCGACGAGATCGAGGAGCTGACCGGCTTCCCGAGCGCGGGCGGCATGCCGGACCGGGTGAAGTGCCTGCACGTGCTGGTCGCGCACTCGCTGGCGGCCGGGCCGGGCGTCAACCCGCTGGGCGACGAGGCGATCGCGATGCTGCCCGAGTGGTGGCGCAAGGGACCGTGCGTGTCCCGCACGGACGAGTGCGTGTCCCGTACGGACGGGGAGGAAGCCCAGTGACCCGGGTCGCCGCCGTCGACTGCGGTACGAACTCCATCCGGCTGCTGGTCGCCGACGCCGACCCGGCGACGGGCGAGCTGACCGACCTGGACCGGCGCATGACCATCGTGCGGCTCGGCCAGGGCGTCGACCGCACCGGGCGGCTGGCGCCCGAGGCGCTGGAGCGGACGTTCGCCGCCTGCCGCGAGTACGCCGGGGCGATCGAGCGGCACGGCGCGCGGCGGCTGCGCTTCGTGGCCACCTCCGCCTCCCGGGACGCGGAGAACCGGGACGAGTTCGTGCGCGGGGTGCTGGACATCCTCGGCGTGGAGCCGGAGGTGATCTCCGGTGACCAGGAGGCCGAGTTCTCCTTCACCGGGGCCACCAGGGAGCTGGCGGGCCGCGACCACCTCGACAAGCCCTATCTGGTCGTCGACATCGGCGGCGGCTCGACCGAGTTCGTCGTCGGCGACGACCATGTGCGCGCCGCCCGCTCCGTGGACGTCGGCTGCGTGCGGATGACCGAGCGGCACCTGGTCCGGGACGGCAAGGTCACCGACCCGCCCACCGGGACGCAGATCGCGGCGATGCGGGCCGACATCGAGGCGGCCCTGGACCTCGCCGAGGAGACGGTGCCGCTGCGCGAGGCGCGCACGCTGGTGGGGCTGGCCGGCTCGGTGACGACGGTGTCCGCGATCGCGCAGGAGCTGCCCGCGTACGACTCGGCGGCCATCCACCACTCCCGCGTCTCCCGCGAGCGCGTCCGCGAGATCACCGAGTGGCTGCTGCGCTCCACCCACGCCGAACGCGCCGCGGTCCCCTCCATGCACCCGGGGCGCGTCGACGTGATCGGCGCGGGCGCGCTCGTCCTGCTGTCGGTCATGGAGCGGACGGGCGCGGAGGAGGTCGTGGTGAGCGAGCACGACATCCTCGACGGCATCGCCTGGTCCTTGACCTGATCGCCTACAGGCCGCGGTGGACGTCCCGCCGGTCGCCCACCTCGACGACGAGGACGACGAGTTCGCCGTCGTCGATCTGACAAGCGATCCGGTGGCTTCCGACCCGGAGCCGGCAGAGCCCGGACGGGCCGGTGAGCTTCTCGACGTCGGCATCCTGGCGGTACGGGTCGTCACCGAGCGCGGTCAGTGCGGTCAGGACGCGCATGGCGTCGGGTCGGCTGATGGCCCGAAGCCGGCGCTGTGCCGCCGTGGTGAACCGGAAGGCGTACTTCACGCCGCCTCGCCGTCCTGCTCGGTGAACAGGTCCGCCAGCAGTTCCGCCATGGTCACGACTCCCCGAGGAGCGCGTAGTAGACCCGGCGCACCCGGTCGAGGCCGGCCGCCTCGTCGATGAGCCCGGCGTCCCGGGCGCGCTCCAGTACGGCGACGCAGCGGCGGGCGATGTCCCGGTGGAGGGCGGCGGCCTCGCTGTCCGGGCCCGGCGGCAGTTCCAGGGCGAACGCCCAGGCGCTCTTCACCTGCAGCACGTCGGCCGTGATCCGGTGCATCGCCACCAGCGGCGGGGCGGTGTCCGCCGACGTCGCCGGCGCCCTGCTCGTCACCGCAGGCGTCGTCGCCGGCCTGCGCCGGCCCGGCCGGGGACGGCGCGGGCCCCACGGTGCGGCGGACGGGTCGCCGGACGAGCGGGCCGCGAAGCGTTCGAGCGGCCCGCGGGGAGCGGAAAAACGCCTGGCGGGACCGTATCGCGAGAAACTTCGTGAAGTTCTTCACAAGGAATTGGGCCCCGCAGGGCGACGAACGGCTGCCGGTTGACCTTTTTGGGGGCTCAACTGCCGTTTGAACACGTTCAGGAGAGCGGCGCGGAAGTGGCCGGGACGGTCCCGCCGAGGGGCCGGCCGAGGGGTCGGCCGAGGCGGTCCGGGGCCCGGACGGGCAGCTCAGGTGGCATTGACAACGTGGCGGGCCGCATGACGGTTCCGCGCGCCGGCCATGATCTAGGTCACGTGGGCGGAGGAGTGTAACACGACCCCTGTCGGAGCTTGTGAAGGGGCGCACGAACCACCCCCCTGGGGCAGGTGGATACTCGATGCCATGAGCACCACGGAGCGTCCCAGGATCCTCGTAGTAGGCGGTGGGTACGTAGGCCTGTACGCAGCTCGACGCATCCAGAAGAAGATGCGTTACGGCGAGGCGACCGTCACCGTCGTCGACCCGCGGTCGTACATGACCTACCAGCCCTTCCTCCCCGAAGCCGCCGCCGGCAACATCTCCCCGCGGCACGTCGTCGTACCCCTGCGACGCGTGCTTCCCAAGGCGGAGGTTCTCACCGGCCGGGTCACCACCATCGACCAGGACCGCAAGGTCGCCACGATCGCCCCCCTGGTGGGCGAGGCGTACGAGCTGCCCTTCGACTACCTGGTCATCGCCATGGGCGCGGTCTCCCGCACCTTCCCGATCCCCGGCCTCGCCGAGCAGGGCATCGGCATGAAGGGCATCGAGGAGTCCATCGGCCTGCGCAACCACGTCCTGGAGCAGCTCGACAAGGCCGACTCCACCACCGACGAGGAGATCCGCCGCAAGGCGCTCACCTTCGTCTTCATCGGCGGCGGTTTCGCCGGCGCGGAGACCATCGGTGAGGTCGAGGACATGGCGCGCGACGCGGCCAAGTACTACCGGAACGTGTCCCGCGAGGACATGCGCTTCATCCTCGTCGACGCCGCCGACAAGATCCTCCCCGAGGTCGGCCCGAAGCTCGGCCAGTACGGCAAGGAGCACCTCGAGGGCCGCGGCGTCGAGGTCTACCTGTCCACCTCCATGGACTCCTGCGTCGACGGCCACGTGGTGCTGAAGAACGGCCTCGAGGTCGACTCCAACACGATCGTCTGGACGGCCGGCGTCAAGCCGAACCCGGCCCTCGCCCGCTTCGGCCTGCCGCTCGGCCCCCGCGGTCACGTCGACTGCGAGCCGACCCTCCAGGTCAAGGGCACCGACTACATCTGGGCCGCCGGCGACAACGCCCAGGTCCCGGACCTGGTCGGCCGCAAGAACGGCAACCCCAACGCCTGGTGCCCGCCGAACGCCCAGCACGCGCTGCGCCAGGCCAAGGTCCTCGGCGACAACGTCGTCTCCGGCATGCGGGGCTTCCCGCAGAAGGAGTACAGCCACGCCAACAAGGGCGCGGTCGCGGGCCTCGGCCTGCACAAGGGCGTCGCGATGATCGTCATGGGCAAGATGAAGATCAAGCTCAAGGGCCGTCTCGCCTGGTACATGCACCGCGGATACCACGGTCTCGCGATGCCGACCTGGAACCGCAAGATCCGCGTCTTCGCGGACTGGACGCTCGGCATGTTCCTCAAGCGCGAGGTCGTCTCCCTCGGCGCGATCGAGAGCCCGCGCGAGGAGTTCTACGAGGCCGCCAAGCCGGCCCCGGCCGCCGCGCCGAAGGCCGGCACGAGCGAGAAGCCCGCGGAGAAGACCGAGGCCAAGGCCTCCTGACCCCCGGTCACCCGCAGCCGTAACAGCTCCCCCCGAAGGGGCCGTCCGCCATCCGTGGTGCGGGCGGCCCCTTCGGCGTTGCACCGGAGGAGCGAAAGCCGGAGTGCGTGCACGCTTTTTGCCGGTTCGTGACGCGCGCCGGGGAGTGTGCGGCGCGCGCCCAGGTGTTTTCGTGGTGACGGAACATTCCGGGATCGCTCGTCACGGAGGTACGCCATGGCTGACGCCGCGCTGCGGCTGCAGGACCTCTTCGCACAGCTGCTGGGAGCCCCCCTCCCGGTGCGGATCCGCGCCTGGGACGGTTCGCAGGCGGGGCCGCCGGACGCCCCGACGCTGGTCGTGCGCCGCCGCAGGGCGCTGCGCCGGCTGCTGTTCAAGCCGGGCGAGCTGGGCCTGGCGCGGGCCTGGGTGGCCGGCGACCTCGACATCGAGGGCGATCTCTACACCGCGCTGGACCTGCTCGCCGGGCTGGTGTGGGAACGCGACGAGGACGCCCCCGGGGTCGTCGCCTCGCTGCGGGACCCCGGCGTGCGGGCCGCCGTACGCGGTCTGGTGAGGCTCGCCGGGCCGCCGCTGCCGCCCGCGGCGCCGCCGGAGGAGATCCGCAGGGGCCGCGGCCACCTCCACACCAGGCGCAGCGACAGGCGGGCCGTCAGCCACCACTACGACGTCGGCAACGACTTCTACGAACTCGTCCTCGGCCCGTCCATGGTGTACTCCTGCGCCTACTGGCCCGCCCCCGAGTCCGAGGGCGGCACCCTGGAGACCGCCCAGCGCGACAAGCTCGAACTCGTCTGCCGCAAACTCGGCCTGAAGCCCGGCCGGCGCCTCCTCGACGTGGGCTGCGGCTGGGGCTCCATGGCCGTCCACGCCGCCCGCGAGCACGGCGTCGGCGTCGTCGGGGTCACGCTGTCGCAGGAGCAGGCCGCCTACGCGCGCAAGCGGGTCGCCGACGAGGGCCTCACCGACCGGGTGGAGATCCGCGTCCAGGACTACCGGGACATCACCGACGGGCCGTACGACGCGATCTCCTCCATCGGCATGGCCGAGCACGTCGGCGCCGAGAGGTACCTGGAGTACGCCCGGATCCTGTACGCGCTGCTCGAACCCGGCGGGCGGCTGCTGAACCACCAGATCGCGCGCCGCCCCCGGCAGGACGAGACCGCCTACAGCGTGGACGGGTTCATCGACTCCTACGTCTTCCCCGACGGCGAACTCGCCCCCCTCGGCACCACCGTCACCCAGCTGGAGCGCGCCGGGTTCGAGGTGCGCGACGTGGAGTCGATCCGCGAGCACTACGCGCTCACCCTGCGCCGCTGGGTCGCCAACCTGGAGTCCGAGTGGGCGACGGCCACCCGGCTCGTCGGCCCCGGCCGCGCCCGCGTCTGGCTCCTGTACATGGCGGCCTCCGCGCTCGCCTTCGAACGCAACCGCATCGGCGTCAACCAGGTCCTCGCCGTCCGGACCCCCGACCCGGGTGTCTCCGGGATGCCGCTGCGGGCCCGCACCTGGGGTGCTCCCGCCCCGGACTGATCCGGACCCGACCCCTGAGGGCCGGGCACCCCGTCACGGGGAGCCCGGCCCTCAGGGGACGCGGTGAGGTCACTCGGCCTTGATGGCGTTCAGCATGTTCAGCCGGGCGGCGTTGCGGGCCGGCCACATCGCGGCCAGGACGCCCACCAGAGCGGCCAGCACCAGGAAGATCCCGATCCGGCCCCAGGGCAGGACCAGCGCGTACCCCGGGATCTGGTCGGCGACGGTCTCACCGACCGCCCAGCCGAGGAACGTGCCGAGACCGATGCCGACCACCGCGCCGAACACCGAGATCACGACGGCCTCCAGCCGGACCATCCGCTTCACCCGGCGCCGGTCCAGACCGATCGCGCGCAGCATGCCGATCTCCTGCTGCCGTTCGAAGACGGACATCGCGAGGGTGTTGACGACGCCCAGCACCGCGATGACCAGGGCCATCGCCAGCAGGCCGTACATGACGTTCAGCAGGGTGGTGATGGCGCCGCCGAACTCGTCGCGGATGTCCTGCCGGTCCATCACGGTGATCGCGGGGTTGTCGCCGAGCGCGTCGATGAGGGCCTTCTCGTTGGCGGCGGTCCGGCCGCCGTCGACCTTCACGAAGATCTGCCTGATGGCCGGCTTCGTCTGGTGCCGGTCCACGACCGCGCGGTCGACGAGGACGGGGGAGAGGAACTCGCTGTCCTTGTAGACGGCGCCGACCGTCAGCGTGGCCTTCTCGTCGTCGTCGAAGGTGACGGGGACGGTGTCGCCGGTCTTCCAGCCCCTGCTCTTCGCCGTCGTCTCGGCGACCGCGATCCGGCCCTCGGCGAGCGAGCCCGCGCTGCCGCTGACGACGTCGACGGCCAGGACCTTCCCGATGTCGCCCGGGGTGACCGCCGAGGCGGACACGTAGTCGCCGTCGACCCGGAGGCGGGCGTCCTGCTGCGGCGAGACCGCGGACACGCCCTCGGCCTTCTCCAGCGCCGTCACCGCGGTCCGGTCGAGGTCGTCCCCGTTGGCCATCGTGACCATGTAGTCGGCCTTGATGTTGTCCGTGGTCATCTTGTCGACGGCCGCGCCGACCGTGACGCCGAGCACCGACAGGCCGGTCACCAGCGTCAGCCCGATCGCCAGCGCCGAGGCGGTGGCGCCGGTGCGGCGCGGGTTGCGGACCGCGTTCTGGCCGGCCAGCCTGCCCGCCACCCCGAAGGGGCCGACGAGCAGCGGACGGACGAGTGCGATCACGGGCCGGGACAGCAGCGGGATCAGGACGATCACGCCGATCAGCGCGAGGAACGCGCCCGCCCCGATGTACATCCGGCCGTCGTCGCCGCCGGCCGAGGCACCCGCCACGATCCCCGCCGCGCCGAGGGCGGTGACGGCCGCGCCGATGGTGTTGCGCAGCACCAGCGACTTGGTGGTGGCCACCGCGTGGACGCTGTTCATGGCCGCCACCGGCGGGATCTTCGCGGCCCGGCGGCCGGGCAGCCAGGCGGCGAGCATCGTGATCAGCACGCCCACCGCGAACGCCGCGACCACCGGCGTGGCGGACAGGACCAGCGGACCGGCCGGCATCTTCATGCCGAACGCGGCCATGCCGGAGCGCAGACCGACGGCCAGACCGACGCCGAGGGCGAAGCCGACGGCCGAGGCCACCAGGCCCACCAGCGCGGCCTCGGCGAGCACCGAGCGGGTGACCTGCCTGCGGGACGCGCCGACGGCGCGCATCAGGGCGATCTCCTTGGTGCGCTGGGCGACCAGCATCGTGAACGTGTTGGAGATCAGGAAGATCCCGACGAAGAGCGCGATGCCCGCGAAGCCGAGCAGGACCTGCTTGAGGTTGCCCAGGCTCTGTTCGATCTGGTCGGCCTGCTCGTCCGCGAGCGCCTGGCCGGTTCGGGCCTCGGCGTTGTCCGGCAGCAGCGGCTCGACCGCGCCGAGGATCTTCGCGTCGTCCGCGCCGGGGGCGGCGGTGACGGTGACGCTCGCGAACCAGCCCGGCTTCAGGTACTGCTTCTGGGCGACGGCGGTGTCGAAGAGGACCAGGCTGCCGCCGGCGTTGACGGCGCCGTCCTCGGTGGTGAAGACACCGCTGAGGGTGTACTCCTTCACCGGACCGTTGGTCGCGACGCGCACCCGGTCGCCGACCTCGTACTCGCCCTTGGCGGCGGACTCCTCGTCCAGGGCGATCTGGTCGTCCCTCACCGGGCCGGAGCCGTCGGTGAACGTGTAGGCGGCGTCCTTGCCGTCCTTGCCGGGGGCGAAGTTGGAGCCCTTGTTGGACCAGCCGACGCCGATGAGCTTCCCGTCGGGGCCGGCGACGCCGGCGAAGCCCTCGACGCGGCCGTACACCCCGGCGACGCCGTCCACCGCGGAGATCCGGTCGAGGACCTCGCCGGAGAGGCCCGGCTCCTGGCGGGGGTCGTCCGGGTCGGCATGCGAGGTGACGGCGACGGCGACGTCGTCGTAGCTCTTCGCCGACTGGTTGCGGAAGGCCTGGGAGAGGGTGTCGGCGAAGACCAGGGTGCCGGAGACGAACGCCACGCCGAGCATCACGGCGAGCACGGTCATCAACAGCCTGGCCTTGTGCGCGAAGACGTTGCGCAAGGCGGTACGGAACATGGGTCTACTTCGTCCAGACGTGCGGGGTGGAAGGCGGGCGGAGCCGTCGGCGGACGCGGCCCCGGGCGTCGGGCGACGCCGGCCGGGACGGTCCGGGCGCCGAGGCGCGGCCGGGGCGGCCCAGGCGTCGGATGTGTCGGCCGGCGGGCCCGGCGTCGAGGGGGCCGGCCGGGGCGGACGGAGTCAGCTGGTGCGGCCCTTGGCGTCGAAGCCGGGGGTCTGGGGATTTCCCCCAGGAAGACGCAGCATGCGGTCGAGCACCGTGTCCGCCGTCGGCCCGTGCACCTCGTCGACGATGCGTCCGTCGGCCAGGAAGACCACCCGGTCCGCGTAGGCGGCGGCGACCGGGTCGTGGGTCACCATCACGACCGTCTGCTTCAGCTCCCGCACCGAGTTGCGCAGGAAGCCCAGCACCTCGGCGCCGGAACGGGAGTCGAGGTTCCCGGTCGGCTCGTCACCGAAGATGATCTCCGGGCGGGAGGCCAGCGCGCGGGCCACGGCGACGCGCTGCTGCTGGCCGCCGGAGAGCTGGGAGGGACGGTGGCCGAGCCGGCCGGACAGACCGACCATCTCGATCACCGAGTCCAGCCACTGCTTGTCCGGCTTGCGGCCCGCGATGTCCATCGGAAGGGTGATGTTCTCCAGCGCGGTGAGCGTCGGCAGCAGGTTGAACGCCTGGAAGATGAAACCGATCTTGTCCCGGCGCAGCTTGGTCAGCTGCTTGTCCTTCAGCGAGCCCAGCTCGGTGTCGCCGATGCGCACCGAACCGGAGGAGAAGGTGTCCAGTCCGGCGACGCAGTGCATCAGCGTCGACTTGCCGGAGCCGGAGGGGCCCATGATCGCGGTGAACTCGGCCTGCCGGAAGTCGACGGAGACCCGGTCCAGGGCGACCACCCGGGTCTCACCGTGGCCGTAGATCTTGGAAAGCTCCGTGGCGCGCGCGGCCACGGTGGTGGCCCGGCCGGCGGGGGGTGCGGTGGTCACGGGAAGGGTTCTCCTGTCGGTACGACGGCTGCTCGGGGACGTCATCCATCGTTCCGCCCGCCCGGCGCCGCGGAGTCAGCCGCTGTTCCGGTTTCCGGGGGCGACCGTGGTCGGACGGCGCGGACCGGTGTCATACCTGCGGATGACGGGCGACCCCGACGTGAGAACGGGGCGGGTGCCCTGGCCGGGACGGTGAAATCCCGTCAATCCGCGTACGCGGGGGAGCGCGGCGCGCAAGGCTGCTGGCAAGTGCTGATGGCCTGCCCAGGCACCTGATGACCCTTCAGGCGCCAATAAAATAAGACAACATCGGGCTGCCCGGCCTCTACAGGGCAGGGACGTCCCGATAGGGTCGAGGCACTCGAAGCGGAGCCCATGGCCTGCCCGGATGGTGGAATGCAGACACGGCGAGCTTAAACCTCGCTGCCCCTTCGCGGGCGTGCCGGTTCAAGTCCGGCTCCGGGCACTCACCGCGCTCCCGCGTCCCGCCTCGGCGACGAGGCCGTGGACGCCGGCACTCCTCCGCGCGGCGGAAGCTCAGCGGGAGCACGCGCGCGTCACGCGCCGCCGTCACCCGCCGCCGTCACCCGCTTCCCGTCGTCTGAGCCGGCCGAGCCGCGGACCGCGGACATCCCTCTGTGCGTTGCCGGCCTCCCGGGTGCCGGCCTGTCCCGCTGCCGCCTTCCCGCCCGCCCCGGGCCCGTCCGGCGGGCACTGCAGCAACCTGACCGCCCCCTGCACCAACATGTCACCGATCTCTGTGGAGTGTGACCGTCGGCGCTGAGAAAGTCTTCGTGAGAGGGAAATCGAGGGGGAACAGTGAAGAAGAATTTCCATTCGCTCGTCGTCGGCTCCATCGCCCGTGTGGGCGTGGTCGCCGGTACCGCCCTGCTGATCGGCGGATCGCCCATGGCGGCCGGCAGTGCCTTCGCCGAGGACCGGGCGCCGGTCGTCCCGCATTCTGCGGAGATGAACGGCGAGCGGATTCCCGGGGAAATCCGGCAGATGATCGAGGACATTCGGGAGCACCTTCCCGAGCTCCCCGGTCCCGTCTCCGGAATCCCCGGTCCCGTCACCGGCCCCCCCGGCCCCGTCAACGGCTGGCAGTGACCGGTCGGTCGGCTCTCCGAGGTCTGCGAGGGATTGTGGGCAACAACCGTGCGGCGACCTTCAAGCCGCGAGATCTGGACGAGGTGCCGTCGGTGGACGCGCTGCTCGTCGAACTGGGAACCGGACCGTTCGTCAGGGACTCCCTGACGGCACCGGTCGGGCGCAACGACTCCTGGGCGGGCACCACCGCCGGCGGGCGCAAGGTCTTCGTCAAACACCTGGTCGGCCCCGCTGCCGATGTCCGGGCGCGCATGCGGCGCCTGCTGTCCTTCGAGTCCTTCGCCGAGACCCTGCCCACGGCCGCGCTGCGCGGCCCGGCCTTCCTGGGCGCGGACGAGGAGGCGGCCCTGGTCGCCTACGACCTCGTCGAGGACGCGCGCAGCGGTGCGGAGCTGATGATCGACGAAAGTTTCGGGACCGGACTCGCCGAGCGCGTCGGGCGGGCCATCGGGCTGCTCCACGAGGCGCCGGCCGGCAGCTCCCCCGCGCTCGACGAGTCCCGGCCGCCCCATCCGCCGGAGGGTTTCCTGCGGGGACTGCCGCTGCCGGTCTTCGAGTCGCTGAGCTTCGCCGAGCTCCAGGGCTGGCGGCTGATGCAGACCGACGAGGGCCTGGTCAGGGCCATCGGGGAGCTGCGTGCCAGGGAGCGGGAGGCGCCCCGGGTGCCGTCCCACTGCGACCTGCGGGTCGACCAGTTCCTGGTGCGGGACGAGGACTTCCTGGTGACGGACTGGGAGGAGTTCAGGCTGGCGGACCCGGCCCGTGACGTGGGCGCCTTCGCCGGCGAGTGGCTGCACCGCTCGGTACTGGACATCGTCACCACCCGTGGCGACGTGGCCTTCCAGGACGTCGAACTGACGCACGAGACCGTCCTCGGTCGCGGCGTGGAGAAGATGCAGCGGCTGCTGCCCCTGGTGACCGCCTTCTGGCGCGGCTACCGGCAGGCGCGTCCCACGGTGGACGGGCAACTGGCCACGAGGGCCACCGCGTACGCCGGCTGGCACATGCTCGACCGGCTGATGGCGGGCGCGTCCCGGACATCGAGGCTCTCCGGCATCGAACGGGCGGCGGCAGGCATCGGCCGGGCCGCGCTCATCGACCCCGAGAGGTTCGTGACCACGCTCGGCTTCACGGACCTCGCCGAAGAAGCCGAAGAACACGAGGTGGCCGCATGATCCAGGCACCGGAACAGGTCGTTCCCGGCACACTGCCCGCCCGGCTGCGGGAAGCGCTCGGGCAGGTGACCGTCGCCGACGGCGGCACCCGGGCGCAGGTGGCCGGCCGGGAGGTCACGGCGGACAGCCCGCGCGAGATGCGCCGGCTGCTGGCCGAGGCGCTGTACGACATCCTGCACGCGGGACAGTTCGTGGAGAAGGGGAAGCTGTCCTTCCGGCTGCGGGACGAGGCCTTCGAACGCGTCCTCGGCGCGGCGGTGCCGCACGAGCGGAGCGTCGCCCGCGCACGGCTGCACGTCCCCCCGCAGGACGACGGCCCCGACGCACGCGCCCTGGTCGAACGAGACGGTGTGCGGGTGTGGGTGCCGGCGCACGCCATCCGCACGGACGGCGGACTCACGGCGGGGCAGGTCGTGACCCTCGGCGTCCCCGCACGCCGGCCCGCTCTGTCGCCCGGGTTCTTCGTGGTGGACGGTTCGCTGCCGCGCAGCCCCCACCGGGAGGTGCTGCGCGTGTACGTCCACGTCACACGATGGCAGGACGCCGCCGGGGTGTGGGCTCGCGCCCTCGGTCGCCTCGAGGAGCGCGGGGTCGCGTACCGCTCGAAGATCCTGTCCGCCAAGGCGCTGTACCCCCGGCGCGACGCACTGGTCGTGTACCTCGGACAGGAGTCGTGGCCCGAGGTGCCGGCTCTCGCCGAGGCGCTGTCGGGGACACCCGGCGTCGGGAGCGAGACGTCCGTCTTCACCGAGACCGTGGCGCCCGGCGTCGCCGTGGCCCGGGAACCGGAGGACGACCGTCCCGGTATGTCCGGCCTGAGCTTCGGCCAGCACCGTGCCACCGCCCTGGCCCGCGCCCTGCTCGACGGCGCGGCCGGTGCGGTCGGCCTGGAGCGCGCCGTCGTGGCGCGCTTCACCGAGGCGGGCATCGACCCGGCCCGCCCGGCGCACAACAGCGCCCCGTCCGAACGTCCCGCAGTGCCGTCCGGCCTACGGGTTCCAGGTTCCGTGCCCGCCTGACCAGGCACGCACGGACGTCGACAAGGAGAGATTCATGGACAAGTCCATGGCCATCATGGAGCTCGTCTCGCACTACGACGCCTACGCGGACGTCGACGAGCTGAACATCACGGCGGCGGCCGACGCCCCCGCCACGACCCCGGTCTGCGCGGCCAGTGTCGCCAGCTCCAGCTGGTGTGCCGCGTCGGCGAGCGCGGTCAGCGGTGCCACTTACGAACTGACCTGCTGACCCGCCCCTTGAGCCTGCCGGTGACCGCCGGCGGTACACAAGGAGGAATCCCGTGGAGAAGACCACCGCGATCATGGAGCTGATGGCCGGTTACGAGGCCTACAGCGACGCTCGTGAGCTGAACGTGACGGCCGCTGCCGAGGCGCCCGCCACTTCGCCCGCCTGCATCGCCAGTGCCACCGCCAGCTTCGTCGCCAGCCAGTTCTCGGCCAAGACGATCTCCGGCGGCTGCTGAACCGAGGAACCCTCCGCATTCCGTCGCCTTTCCGTCCGCGGGACACCCTTGTCGAAAAAAGGGTGCCGAATCAACGGAAAACATGCCGAACGCATGGGTGGCGGAATACCGAAGGAACCGCTTCGAAGCGGTTCCGAAGAAAAAGAGAAACGCAAAACAAAAGGGAGAGATTCATGGACAAGTCCATGGCCATCATGGAGCTCGTCTCGCACTACGACGCCTACGCGGACGTCGACGAGCTGAACATCACGGCGGCGGCCGACGCCCCCGCCACGACCCCGGTCTGCGCGGCCAGTGTCGCCAGCTCCAGCTGGTGTGCCGCGTCGGCGAGCGCGGTCAGCGGTGCCACCTACGAACTGACCTGCTGACCCGCCCCTGAACCTGCCGGCACGGGCCGGCAGCGCTCCTTCACGGAGCACATGAAGAGAGGGAAATCCCATGGAGAAGACCACCGCGATCATGGAGCTGATGGCCGGTTACGAGGCCTACAGCGACGCTCGTGAGCTGAACGTGACGGCCGCTGCCGAGGCGCCCGCCACTTCGCCCGCCTGCATCGCCAGTGCCACCGCCAGCTTCGTCGCCAGCCAGTTCTCGGCCAGGACGATCTCCGGCGGCTGCTGATCGTGGCTCGCCGGCCGGCCGGCCACGGAACGTCCGCGTCACCGTGTCCGGCCGCCCGGCGGTCTTCACCTCCCGGCCCTCCCCTCTCGGGGCCGGGGAACAACCCCGTTCACCCGCGCACCAGATGGGAACCGACCGATGGCGCACCAACAGGACAGCGGAGATCTGCTGGAGATGGCGGACCTCCTCACCCCCGCCGCGATCCGGGCCGCCGCCACCCTGCGTCTCGCGGACCGTCTCGACGGCCCGGCCGACGTGGTGAAGCTGGCGGAGATCACCGGCACCCGTGCGGACCTGCTGGAACTGCTGCTGCGTCACCTCACGGACCGGGGTGTGCTGACCCTCGGCGACGACGGCACCCACACCGTCACCGAACTCGGCGCCCGGCTCCGCTCGGACCACCCGGAGAGCCTGCGCGCCCACCTGGCGCAGGACGGCCTGTACGGAAGGGCCGAACTGGCCCTGGTCGACCTCACGCACACGCTGCGCACCGGAGAGCCGGCCCACGCGGCGGTCTTCGGACGCGGCTACTGGGAGACCGTCAACGAGGACCCCGCCTTCGTCGAGGCGCTGGAGCAGACCGAGGAACGGCCGCAGCTCGGCTGGGGTGCGGAGCTCATCTTCGACAGCTACGACTGGCGGCAGGTCCGGCGGGTGGTCGACGTCGGCGGTCACAGCGGCGCCGTCCTCATGGAACTGCTGCGCCGGCAGCCCGGCCTGCACGGCACACTGGTCGACCTCAAGAACGTGGCCGAGGTCGCCGGCCGGCGGTTCGCCGCCGCCGGTCTGGCGGACCGCGCCCGGGCCGTGGTCGGCAGCTTCTTCGATCCGCTGCCCACGGGCGGCGACGTCTACCTGCTGTCGGCCATCCTCGCCGACTGGTCGGACGAGCGGGCGGTCGCGATCCTGCGCCGCTGCGCCGAGGCGGCGGGACCGGCCGGCAAGGTCCTCGTCGCCGAGGTGAACCTCCAGGTGCCGCGGGACGCCCCCGGCTCGGCGGCCCTGGAACTGTGGCTGCGGGCCACGATGCCCGCCCCCGTCCGCACCGTCGGGCAGGTGAAGGCCCTCGCCGAGGCCGCGGGCCTGCGCCCCACGTGGGAGGGCCCCGTCACCCCCGTACGCTCCCTCCTCGAGTTCACGCCGTGCTGAGCTTCGACGACGTACGCAAGAGTTTCGGCGGCCGGCGCGTCCTGGACGGCCTGACCTTCGACGTGCGGCCCGGCGAGCTGTTCGGGTTCTGCGGAGCCAACGGCGCCGGCAAGACGACCGCCATGCGCATCGCGCTCGGGGTGGTGCGCGCCGACCGGGGGGCGGTGCGCTGGAACGGCGCCGAGGCGGACGCCCACTCCCGCCGCCGCTTCGGCTACATGCCCGAGGAGCGCGGCCTGTACGCCAAGATGACCCCCCTCGACCAGCTCGTGTACCTCGCACGGCTGAGCGGCGTCCGGCCCCGCGAGGCCAAGCGCCGCGCCGCCGAGTGGATCGACCGCCTCGGGGTGGAGGCCGGTCCCAGGGCCCCGCTCGAGAAGCTGTCCCTCGGCAACCAGCAGAAGGTCCAGCTCATCGCGGCGCTCATCCACGACCCGGCCGTCCTGGTCCTGGACGAGCCCTTCTCGGGGCTCGATCCGGTCGCCGTGGACGCCATGGCCGACGTGCTGCTGGAGCGCGCCCGTGAGGGCGTGCCGGTCGTCTTCTCCAGCCACCAGCTGGAACTGGTGGAGCGCCTGTGCGACCGCGTCGGCATCCTGTGCGGCGGCCGTCTGGTGGCCGAGGGCACCGTGCAGGAGCTGCGCCGCGCCGCCGGCCGGGGGCGGGTGCTGATGTCGGTGCGCGACGTGACACCGACGTGGGCGAGGAGCCTGACCGGGGCGCGGGTGCTGGCCGAGGAGGACGGGCTGACCAGCCTGGAGCTGGAGTCCGACCGGGCGGCGCAGGAAGCCCTGGCCGCGGCGCAGGCAGCCGGGCGCGTGGAGTTCTTCGGCCGGCGGGAAGCGGGCCTCGTGGACATCTTCAGGGAAGCGGTGGAGGCATGAACCGGCGTGCCGACCTGGAACTGGTGCGCGTCGTCGCCGCCCGTGAGATCGCGCGGCAACTGCGCAACAAGGCCTTCTGGGCGTCGGTGATCGTGACCGCCGCGATGATGGCCCTCTCGTTCGCCCTGACCGGCGTACTGAAAGGCGACGGCGACGGTCCGCCCTCCGTCGCCGTGGCGGGGGAGCGCGGCACGGTCGCCTCGGCGCTGCGCACCGACGTCACGGTGAAGGAGTACCCGGACACGGACGCCGCCCGCGCGGCGGTGCGCGACGGCACGGTGGACGCGGCGGTGCTGCCCGGCGGTGAGGTGCTGGTGCTGCGCGGGCTGGACGCGGATCTCGGGCGCGTGATCCGGCAGGCCGAGCAGACCGCCGCCCACGTCGAGCAGATGGCGGAACTCGGCGCGGGGCCCGGCCAGACCGCACGGGCGCTCACCCCGCCGGCCCTGCGGGTCAGCGCGATCGACGCGGACGCGGACGCGGAGCGGGAACGGACGATGACCGCCGGGATCGGTGTGCTCCTGCTGTTCGTCCTGATGCTGCTGTCCGGGCTGGGCATCGCCCAGGGCGTCGCGGAGGAGAAGTCCAGCCGCATCGTGGAGGTGCTGCTGGCCAAGGCCCGCGCCTGGCATCTGCTGACCGGCAAGATCGTCGGCCTGGGCGCCGCGGCCCTGGTGCAGATCCTGCTGATGGCGATCGCGACCCTGGGGGCCGCGATCGGGTTCGGGGCGCTGACCGCGCCGCTCGGCGCCATCGGCACCGCCGCCAACCTGCTGCTGTGGTTCGCCCCGGGCTACGTCCTGTTCGTGACCCTCTACGCGGTGGCGGGCGCGCTGGTCTCCCGGCAGGAGGACGTCAACCACGTCATCGGGCCGGTGAACATGCTCCAGATGCTGAGCCTGGCCGGACCCGCCCTCGCGGCGCGCGGCGCCGAGGACGACACGGCGCTGACCGTCGTGTCCCTGGTGCCCGGCCTGTCCTGGGCCGCGATGCCCATGCGCATGGCCACCACCGACGTGCCCTGGTGGCAGGTGGGAACGGCGTTCGCGCTGATGCTGCTGGCGATCGTCGCCCTCGTCCGGTTCGGCGGCCGCGTCTACCGCGGCGGCCTGCTCCGGTACGGCGGGATCGTCAAGGTCGGAGAGGCGCTGCGCGGTGCGGCGCACTGAGAGCTCGGTACGGGAAGGTCGAGGAGGGGAGCCGGGTATGGGACACGTGGTCACCGGGCACGGGGACACACATGCCGAGGAGGCATGGCGGTTGCACGTCCTGCGGGAACTGGCCCGAGGCAAGGGGGTGCAGGTCGGCGTCATCGCCGTGCTCGCCCTGGCCTCCGCCGGAGCGACGCTGGCGCTCCCGATGGTGGTGGGCCGGCTGCTGGCCGTGATCCAGAACGGGGACAACCCGGTCTGGTGGGTGCTGGCCATGGTCGCGGCCGGCTTCGGCTCGGCCGCCGCCGGAGCACTGGCCACGTATCTGCTGAGCGGAATGGGACGGCGGCTGATCCTGCGGCTGCGCGTGCGCACCATGCGGCACGCCCTGGAACTGCGGCTGCGCGACGCCCAGGCGGAGGGCCCCGGCAACCTCGTCTCCCGCCTGACCGCCGACGCCGCCATGGTCAAGAACCTCATCGACATCGGGCCGATGCAGCTGCCGATGGCCGGCATCACCGTCGTGGGCACGCTCGTGATCATGGGGCTGCTCGACTGGGTCCTGCTGCTGATCACCGTCGCGGCGTTCCTGGTGGCGGTCGGGCTCATCACCCTCGTGGTCAGGGGACTGCGCCGCACCTACACGGCGGTCCAGGGTGAGGTCGGAGGGCTGGCGCAGCACTTCGTCGCCGCGCTCGGCGCGCTGACCATCATCAAGGCCTACCGCGCGGAGAGGACCACCGGCGACCGGCTCGCCGAGCGGGCCGGCCGGGTGGCCCAGCTGGAGGCCGTCGCGGCCCGCATGGAGTCGCTGATGGTGCCGATCATCACCCTCGGCCAGCAGGTGGCCCTGGTCAGCGTGGTGATCGGAGGCGGCAGCCGGATGATGCACGGTCACCTCAGCCTGGCCGACTTCGTCTCCTTCCTGCTCTACCTCCTCCAGCTCACCGCGCCGCTGATCATGGCGGCCTCGGGCGTGAGCGGTCTCCAGACGGGCCTGGTGGCCCGCAAGCGGTTCGAGGCCCTGTTCGCGCTGCCGACGGAGACCTCGGCCCGGGCCGCCACCGCCGCCGGGCCCCGGCCCCACCCGGTCCCCGGGCGGGCCGTGTCCGCGGCGCCGGCGGCCGTGCGCTTCGAGAACGTCGGTTTCGGCTACGGCGACCAGCCGGTCCTGCGGGACGTCGGCCTGACGGTCCCCGCCCACGGGCTCACCGCCCTGGTCGGCCTGTCGGGATCGGGCAAGACCACCGCGCTGGGCCTGATCGAGGGCTTCATGGAACCGGACAGCGGCCGCGTCGAGGTGCTGGGCCGGGACCTGGCCGACTGGCCGCTCACCGACCTGCGCGCCCGGATCGCCTACGTGGACCAGTCGTGCACGCTGCTCCAGGACACCGTCCGCGAGAACTTGCTGCTGGGGCACGAGCGGACGCCCACCGACGCGGAGCTCATGGCCGCGCTCGACCGCGTGGGTCTCGGGGAGGAGATCCGCCGCCTGCCGCAGGGCCTGGACACCGTCCTGGGCGGTGCGAGCGACCTCTCCGGCGGACAGCGCCAGCGGCTGGCGCTCGCGCGGGCCGTCCTGTCCGACGCCCCGCTGGTGCTGCTCGACGAGCCGTCGTCGCACCTGGACTCCATCAACGAGCAGAAGCTCCGGGACGTCGTGGACGCACTCGCCGCCGACCGCGCGGTCGTGGTCGTCGCCCACCGCATCTCCACCGTCCAGCACGCCGGCCACGTGATCGTGCTCGACGGCGGCCGGGTCGTCGACCAGGGGACCCACCTGGGCCTCCTCGACCGCTGCCCCGACTACGCCGACCTGGTGAGCGGACAGACCCTCAGCACCGCGTCCCGATGAGACCCATGACGACGACCCCGGCCGCCGGCCGGCGGCCAGACCGGCCAGGAGCGGCCCAGTGACTCAGCGATCCACGCCCACGTACTCGATCCTCATGCCCTTCGCCCCGCCGCGGCCGGAGATGATCCTGCCCTACGCGGCGCTCACCCAGTGGAGCGCCGCACACCGGCTGTGGCAGGGCCAGGCCATGCTCAACCAGCCGCACCAGGCGTTCGCCTACGCCGCCGCGGCCGGCTTCCGGGTGCCGACCGGGCTGGGCGTGACCCTCATGCCGTTCACCCACCCCTACGAGGCGGCGCTCCAGGCGCAGTCGGTGGCCGCGGCGACCGGCCACCCCGTGGTGGCCGGCTTCGGGCCGGGCGCGGCGGTGCTCCAGCGCAGCATGCGCGGCGCCCCCTACCGCAGCCCGCTGACCGCGTCGCGCGAGTACCTCACGGCGGTACGCGGCCTGCTGGCCGGCGAGTCCGTCGCCCAGGACGGCACCTACTTCACCTGCCACGGCAAGCTGCTGCCGGTGCCGCGTCCGCCCGTCGAGGTGGGACTCGGGGTGCTGCGCCCCGGGATGGCCCGGCTGGCCGGGGAGGTGGCCGACACGGCCATCACCTGGCTCACGCCCGCCGCCTACCTGCGCGACACCATCGTCCCCGCCCTGCGCGAGGGCGCCGAGGCCGCCGGGCGCGCGATCCCCCGGCTGGTGTCCGTTGTCCCGGTCGCCCTGGCCGCACCGGACCGGGACCCGGCCGCCCTCGCCCTCGCGAGCAACCTCGGCCACCTCCAGCTGCCGCACTACGTCGACATGCTGCGCCGCTCCGGCATCGACGCCGACACCGACGACCCCGCCGCCGGCGCCGCCGCCCTGGTCGCGGGGCGGGCCTTCCTGTACGGGGAGCCGAAGGTGCTCGCCGAGGAACTCGCCGCGTTCCACGAGGCGGGGGTCGACGAGATCGTCCTGAACGTGACGGGAGTGAACGCTGTCCACGGCGGCCAGAGCGCGCTGCGCGAACTGGAGCGGATCCTCTCGGAGGTGACCTCGTGAGCGGTCACCTCCGAGAGCCCGGACCGGCCGCACCGCCCCAGGCGCCCGGCACCGAGCCTCCCGCCCTGAACGTCGACCGGCTGCTGGTGGTCACCGCGGGCTCCGCGTTCGCGACCGGCATGCCGTACTGGGTGGACTGGCTGCGGCTGTCCTATCCCGGCCTCGAGATCAAGCTCGTCCTCACCCGGAGCGCCCGGCGCTTCGTCACCCGGCAGGCACTGGCCGGGCGGCTGCACCGGGTCGGCGAGGTGCTGTTCGACGAGTGGCCGGAGGACGAGGCGACGGCACGCCACGTCGAATGGGCCGAGTGGGCCCAGGCGGTGATGGTCTATCCCGCGACGTTCCACTTCACCGCGCGACTGGCACTGGGGCTGGCCGACTCCCCGGCCCTGCTCGCCTGCCACTGCACCCGGGCCCCCGTGGCGGTGGCCCCCGCGCTGCCTCCCGGCGGGCTGGAGAGCGCCGCCTTCCAGACCCACTGGGCGGCGCTGGCCGCCCGGCCGAACCTCGTCCTCGTACCTCCGCACCCCGGCATCAGCCTGACCACCGGTCGGGCCGAGGCGTGGGTGCCACCGCTGTTGCCGGAGGCCGTCAGCATGCTGGAACACCGCCGCGCCGAGCTGGAGGCGGGTCCGCCCGGACCGCCCGCGACCCCGGCCCAGTTCGCCGCCGACCTGGCCCGGTCATGAGCGGGCGGGAAGCGGTGTCCGTGACCGCGTCTGCCGCGTCCTCCGCGTCCGCCGCGTCCGAGGAGCTGGAGTACGGCACCGATCTGCTGCGCACCCGGGTCAGTGCCGTGCCCGGTGGGCACGAGTGGACCAGGACCACGGGACGCCTGGCGCCGGACCCCTTCCGGTCCGCCACCGGGCTCGGCGACCGGCTGGCCATGGCCGACGGCAGGGGAGCCGTCCGGCTGGCCGTGGGGCACGGCAGCCCGACGAGCCGCACGTACCGGATCGCGGGCGGGGAGTCGGTGGCGAACGGACTGCTGTCCTCCGGCCCGCTGCCCGAGCTGCGGGAACCGATGCGCGGACTCGGCCTGGCGCTGCGCCGGCTGCACGCCGGCGGCCCGCCGGCCCGGGGCACCGGCACGGGGCCGTGGCCCGGGCCGCCGCGCGGGCTTCTCCGCCTCGACACCTGGCTGGCGGGCCGGGCCCCGGTCGCCCGCGCCGCCTACGTGGGCGCCCAGCTGCGGGGCCGGCTGGGACCCGAGCGCTGGGGCCGGGTCACCGACTGGTGCCACCAGGTCCGCGAGGACCCCGACGTGACCCTGGTGCACGGCGCCCCCGGGCTCGGCTCCCTGATCGCCGGGGACGGCACCGGGTCCGCCGCCCTCCTGACGGGCGAGGACCTGGCCGTCGCTCCCTGGTACTTCGACCTCGGCTGGGTGCTGGGCGAACTGGTCGAACTGAGATGGCAGCTGGGCGGCGACCAGCAAGGCTGGCAGCTCCTGCTGGAGGCGCTCTTCGAGGGGTACGGCCGCGATGCCGGAGAGCAGTGGAACCGGCTCGCGGCGCTGCGCATCCTGCTGCACGTCCACGACATCGCGGCCTACGTCGGCTGGCACACCGCCGGGTTCGACCACTACGCCACGTTCCTGACGTTCCTGGTCGACCTGTGACCGTGCCTGCCCGCCCGACGGCGCACCCCACTCCCTTCGCACCGCACTCCTTCACGACCCACGGGAGACGCACGCCATGAACGCCAGTCGTCCGCAGCCGGGCCTGATCCGGTTCACCCTGCCGAACGGGCTCCGGACGGTGCTGGACTGCCGGTTTCCGCAGCCGAGGGTGGCCGTGGCCGTGCACTACGGCACCGGGTTCCGGTCCGAGCCGCCCGGCCGGGAGGGATTCGCCCACCTCTTCGAGCACCTGATGTTCCGTGGCAGCGCCAGCCTCCCCGAGGGACGCTTCTACGACCATGTGCACCGGTTCGGCGCCCACGCCAACGGCACCACGCACCAGGACTACACCGACTACTACCAGGTGGTCCCGGCGCAGGCGCTGGAGAAGGCCCTGTTCGCGGAGGCGGACCGGATGCGCGCGCCGCTCTTCACCGAGGCCGCACTGGCGGAGCAGCTCGTCGGTGTGGAGCAGGAGATCCGGCAGGCGGTGCACGACCGGCCCTACGGAGGCTTCCCCTGGCCGCTGATGCCCGGGGTGCTGTTCCGGCGCTTCGCCAACGCGCACGACGGGTACGGCGACCCCGAGCGGCTGCGCGCCACCACGGTGGCGGACTGCGCGGAGTTCTTCGCCGCCCACTACGCGCCCGGCAACGCCGTGCTCACCGTCGTCGGCGCGGCGGACCCCGGAGCGGTCCGCGCACTGGTGGAGCGGCACTTCGGGGAGATCGAGGCCCGCCCCCTGCCGCCGGAGCCCGTGCTCGCCGAGCCCCTCCCCGCGAAGGAGCGGTGGGCGGAGGGGACCGAGCCGGGATTCGCGGCTACCGCGCTGGCCGCCGGATACCGGCTGCCCGACCCGGGCACGGACCTGCCGGGCTACCTGGCGCACGCGGTACTGGCCCGGCTCACCGCCGAGCAGGGCCCGCCGGCAGCCGGCCTGCCCCCCGTCAGCACGAGCTGCGGCTTCTTCGGACCCCTGGACGCCAAGGACCCCGACGCGCTGGTGGTCACGGCGCTGCTGCGGTCCGGCACCGACCCGCGGGACGTGGTCACCGCTCTCGGCCGGCGATGGGCCGGCTGGGCGGACGGGCCTCCGGCGGACGCGGTGCGGCGGACGGCCGGGCTGATGGTGAGCGAGCATCACCGGCTGTACGCGGACCTGGAGGCCCGGTGCCGCGCCCTCGGCCGGCTGGAGATCCTCTTCGGCCGGGCCGAGCTCCTCGACCTGCTCCCCGAGCGTCTCGCCGCCGTCGGCCCCGCCGATGTCGCCCGCGCCGCCGGCGGACTGGCCGGCTCCGCCGCGTCGGTGCTGGTGCTGCGCCCCGGCACCGAGCGCACCCGGCCTCGGCGGCCGTTCGCGGACGGAGCCGGCCCCGCGGACACCGGGGACGGGAGCGGCGCCCGGCGGAACCCGGCCGGGGCCCTGCCCGCGGCCCGGCCGCCGGCGCCGTACGGCGTGCCGTTCTGGCCGGCGCAGCCGGACCCGCACGAGGTGACGTGGGAGAACGGAACGCGCGTGGTCGCTGTCGCCGACCGGCGGGCGCCCTGCGTGGAGGCGCGGCTGCGGCTGCCCCTGGGGCCGGCCGGCTGGGCGGACCCGGCGGGGACCGAGATCCTGCTGCGCGCCGCACTCGCCCGCATCCGCGCCACGGAGCGCGCGGCGGCCCTGGGCGCCACCCTGGGGGCGACCGTGGACGGGCAGTGGCTGGACGTCACGGGCTGCGCGCCCGCGCAGCGGCTTCCCGCCTGGCTGGCGCTGCTCGCCGAACTCGTCGCCCCGCACGCCGGACCCGCCGGCCCGGAGGCCGTGCCCGCCGTGCCACCGGCTGCCCGGCCGCCCGCGCAACGCCTCGTCGACGACGCCCTGCGCCGGCACTGGCTCGCACCGGACACGGTCGGCGAACTCCCCGGTCGTGCGCGGGGCGGGGACCGGCGGCCGCTCGGAGATCCGCGCGGCGGCGTCCTCGTCCTGCTCGGCGACCTGGACCCCGGGCAGGCGGTCGCCGCGGCGGCCGGCGCGCTCTCCGGCTGGCGGTCCGGCCGCCCGGCCCCCGCGGAACCCGAAGCCGTGCGGCGGCCGTCGGCGGGCGGACGGCTGCTGGTCCTGCGGGATCCGGCCGGACCCGAGGTGCATCTGACCCTGTGCGCACCCGAACGGCGGGCGCCGGACGGGCGCGCCGCGCAGACCGAGGCGGCCCGCTACCTGGCCACGGCGGTCTTCGGCGGCTACTTCGGCTCCCGGCTGGCCCGGCGCCTGCGCGCGGTGACCGGCGCGGGAGGCGAGGCCTACAGCGGGCGGGACATGATGCTCGGGACCCCGCGTGTCTTCGTACGGGCGCGGGTGGCGCCCGGTTCCGCCGAGGGGCTGCTCGCGCGGCTCCGCGAGGAACTGCGCCGGGCCGGGGAGGAGCCGTTCGCCGTGGCGGAGGTCGAGGCGGCGCGGGAGTTCTGCGCCGCGCAGGCGCTCGGCGCCTTCGACTCCCCGGCGGCGCAGGCCGACCTGCTGCGCCAGCTGACCGCCACGGGCCGGGACCCGGGGTGGCTGACCGCGCTTCCGCGCCTGCTCACCGAGGTCCCCGCGCAGGAGGTGGCCCGGGCCGGCCGCGAACTCTTCGCGGACGCCGCCATGGACACGGTGCTGCTCGGCGCCGTGGGGCCGGACCTGGCGCCGCTTCCGGCCGGCGCCTGAGGGGCCCGGGACGGAGGTACGGACCCGGTGTACTGCCGAGGGGTACACCGGGTCCGTACGTGATCGTCGATCCTAGGCCCTGACGTCACCCTTCCGCTCCGGGCACCGGCGGATCTCAGTGGGCGGCGGGGTCGGCGAGGGCGGCGATACGGCGCAGTTCCGCGAGGTGTCCGGCGAGCGCCTCCCGGCCCGCCTCGGTCAGGGCGAGCCAGGTGTGGGTGCGGGAGTTCACGGGGGCCTTGCGCACGGTCGCGTAGCCGGCCGTCTGCAACACCTTGACCTGCTTGCTCAGGACGGAGTCGCTGACCGCGAGGGCGTCACGGACGACGGAGAACTCCAGGGAGTCGACCGCCGCGAGCATGGCGCAGATCTGCAAGCGGTGCGCCGGGTGGATCACTTCGTCCAGACCGGGCACGGTCACGCCTGCCGCTGCAGGTCACGGCGCAGCGCCTCGTCGTTGCGCCTGGTGACGTACACGGTGAGGACGAGCGCCACGAGTCCGGCCACCGACATGGCGCCGGGCACGTCCGCGGCCAGCTTCAGGCTGAGGCCCAGGGCGCCGAGGGCGAGGAGGAGCACCAGGTACAGGCCGTTGAGGCCACGGGTGCCGGGGGCGGACACCGAGCGGTTGACCGAGATGCCGCGGGAGCGGGCGACGCTCAGGGTGAGCGCCGCGGGGAGGACGACGCCACCGGCGATGACACCCGAGGGCACCATGCTTCCGCCCATGTCGATCGACGCGAAAACGATGCCCACGCCGAGGCCCAGCCCGGCGTGGTACCACCAGGGCGCGGTGGCGCGGTCGGCGAGCGCGGCACGGGCGGAGGAGGCGCTGTCCAGGGCCGAGCGCGCGGCGGCGGGGTCTTCCGGGATGCTGTTTTCCATGGTGGAAAGTGTACCCCGACTTTCCATCATGGCAAGTGCTTTTCGCGTGTCCGGTCATCCGGTCCGGAAGGGTCCGGAAGGTGGTCAGACCCAGCCCCGTTCGCGGGCGAGCAGGGCCGCCTGCGGACGGCTCGCCGCCTCCAGCGACTGCAGGATGCTCGCCACGTAACGGCGGTAGGTGCGCACGGACACCCCCAGCTGCCGGGCGCCGATCTCGTCCTTGGCGCCGCGGCACATGGCTTCCAGGACCTGCTGCTCGACCTCCGGCAGCCGCTCCGGTTCGCCCTGGTCGCCGAGCGAGGCCAGTTCCGTACCGGTCGACCAGGTCCCCTCGAACAGCGCGACCATGTTGGCCACCAGCCCCGGTTCCTGGGCCACCAGGGCGCCGCGCGAGCTGTCCGCGGGATCGACCGGCGTCAGCGCGATGTGGCGGTCGTAGACGAGGACGCGGGTGGGTATCTCCTCCACCACGCGTATCTCCGCTCCCAGGGAGACCAGTTCACGCAGGTAGTCGGCGGTGAGGGGATCCTCCAGCGCCTGGGTGCGCACGATGTTCCTGATCCGCACGCCCCGCCTGATGCATCGCAGGTCCAGCGGCCGGGCGTGCTGGATGTTCTCGTGCGTCAGCTTCGTGTACGGCTCGGCCGACAGGATCTCCTCGCGGGCGAAGAAGGCGAGGGTGTCGATCTTGCTCCGGATGGTGTCCAGGTTGTCGAGCTTCTCCACGTCGGGCGCCTCGGCCGGCACCGAGTCCTGCTCGGCTCGGAAGGACGCGATCAGGTGCCGGGCCTGGGTGACGGCCCGCATCTCGTCGTGCAGCTGCCTCAGCCGCATGCCGGTCAGATTGTCCACGACCAGTTCGGGGACTCCCGGCAGCAGGCCGCCGTCGGCACCCTCCGTGACGACCGTCAGGGAGAGGAGACGTTCCAGCGCGCTCTCGATCTCGTGGAGCGGTGCGTGTACCGGTGGCTGGAGTTCGCTGGGTCTCGCACCCGGGTTTCTCAGGAGATGGCGGTAGAGCTGCTCCTCCAGCTCCGACAGCCCCAGGACCGACATCGAGCCGACAGACATGCGACATCCCCCTACGTCGTTTCAGCGATCGTGCCCGTACCCGTGGTCAGCGGGCCACACAGCGTGGCTGAAAGCGCGATCATAGGGGAATCGGCGACTCCGCGGCAGTCGCGGTTCCGCATCCTTCCTCCGCCCTTCGGCGCGGTGCGAAGCGGCCCGGAACCGTAGGCAGCGGAGCGCGGGAGGCCGGGACCGGCCTCGCCGGGGCCTGCACCGGCTTCCCGGTCGGGTGAACGCCGGGCGCGGTCCCCGGCAGTGAGGGGAATCGCCCCGGCCCGTAGCGTGTTGCGCGACAAGGCACGGGAAAGATCCTCCCCAAGCAGTAGGGTCAATCTTTTGCCGTTCCATTACTCTTGGACCAAGGCTGCGCAGTGTGGCCATGGAGGAGTGAAATGAGGAGCAGAAACCCGGTCTTCTCGCGACGGGGGTTCAGCCGCGACAACGGCTACGCGGGCTTCAACGCCGCGCCGCAGGCCGGGGGACCCGCCGTCGCCACGCAGGGCAACCCGTACGCGCAGGGCAATCCGTACGCCCAGCCCGCCGGCAACCCCTACGCGCAGAACCCGTACGCCCAGCAGGACCAGCAGTACGGCACGCCGCCGCAGGCACCGGCGACCACCGGCCGGATGACGATCGACGACGTCGTCGTCCGCACCGGTTCCACGCTCGGTGTCCTCATCGTCACCGCCGCGCTCGCCTGGGCGCTGCTGCCGGTCGACGACGCCAACATCGGCCGTTCCTACGGCATCGGTATCGGCGCCGCGCTGATCGGCATGGTGCTGGCGTTCGTCCAGTCCTTCAAGCGCAAGGCCTCGCCCGCGCTGATCCTCACCTACGCGGCGTTCGAGGGCGTGTTCCTCGGCGTCGTCTCCAGCGTCGTCGACAACCGCATCGCGGACGGCGCGGCCATGCAGGCCGTGATCGGCACGATGGCGGTCTTCGCCGGTGTGCTGATCGCCTACAAGGCCGGCTGGATCCGGGTCAACCGCCGCTTCTACGGCTTCGTGATGGCGGCCACGCTCGGCTTCGTCCTCCTGATGATGGTGAACCTGCTGTTCGCCGTCTTCGGCGGCGGTGACGGCCTCGGCTTCCGCAGCGGCGCCCTCGGTGTCGTCTTCGGCGTCGTCGGCATCATCCTCGGCGCCTGCTTCCTCGCCCTCGACTTCAAGCAGGTCGAGGACGGCATCGCCTACGGTGCCCCGCGCGAGGAGGCCTGGTTCGCCGCCTTCGGCCTCACGCTGACGCTGGTGTGGCTGTACCTGGAGTTCCTGCGGCTGATCGCGATCCTGAACAGCAGCGACTGACGACACCGCCGCGCACCGCACGCCGGAGCGCCGCGTGAAGGGGCCCCGGGCAGACTGCCCGGGGCCCCTTCGTCGTCCCCACGCGCCGCCCTCCCCCTCCGGGCCGCCGTGGCCGGACACCCGCCCGTTGGCGACGGTCCGGGCACGCCGCGTACGCTCGCGCCGTGGTTGATACGACGCCTTTGACCCGTGCCGTGGACGACTTCGCCGACCGGCTGAGGGCCGCCCCGCAGAGCAGACTGCAACGCGGGGCCGCCGCCGAGGCGCTGGCGCTGGCCAGGGAGCTGGCCCGGCGTGCCCAGCTCGTGGAGGAACCGGACGCCGAGCCGAGGGAGATGCCGGACGCGGGGATGTTCGCCGCGGCCGACCAGATCGCCGTCGCCGCGCACGACCTGGCCGTCGTCCTCGCGGACGCGGACCAGGTGGCGGAGGCGGTGCGGCTGGTCGAGGAGGCCCGCGGCCGGGCCGGGGTGTGAGGACGCGGGAGCGCACCGGAGCGCCCGTGACCGGCCGGCGGGAACGCCCGTGGCCGGCGGCGGCGCCCGTGACTACAGGGACGCGATGACCCGGTCCGCCAGGATGTAGACGTTCTCCTCGCCGCAGGCGAAGGTCAGCGCGTAGGCGCCGGAGATGCCCGAGCCGCCCAGGAGGTACGGCGCGTCGCCCGCCCGCAGCGCGGCGGCCAGGCGCTCCGCGGTCTCGCGGTGGCCCGGCGTCATGCACAGGGTGGTGCCGTCGGCGAACACGTACACGTCGAGCGTGCCCAGCGGACCCGGGCGGACGTCCGCCAGCGCGATCCGGGAGCCGGCCAGCTCCTCCAGCACGGCGACGGTGCGCTCGTGGTCGTTCACGTCCGGCGCCGGGCCGGGGACGAAGTCCGGGTGCGAGGGGTGACGGCGGCGGGCCGCGGCCAGCTCGGCGGACTCCCCGGCCGGCTCGTCGGCGTCCGTGCCCGGCTCGGTCACCGGCTCCATGCCCACCAGGTCGGCCTGGCGGGGCAGGAACAGCTCACTGTCGGACAGGCCGAGCAGCAGCGGGGCGTCCGAGGCGTCGCGGGACTCCTGGGCGGCCCAGAAGGCCCGCGCCTCGGCGAGTTCCCGCTCGCGCTCCTCGGCCAGCGCCTCGGCGACGGCGGCGCGTATCTCCTCGGCGTCACCGGCCGTGCGGGCGGCCGGGACCCGGCTCCGCGCGGCGGCGCGGCTCTCGGCCAGCTCGGTGTGCAGGGCCGCGACCTGGCGGCGCAGCACGAGGACAGCGCGCAGGACGGCGACGCCCACGGCGCCGGTGGCGGCCGTGGTGAGCAGCAGGGCGATCGGCATGGTGCTCACTGACGTACTCCCGGTTCAAAGTCGACCCCCGACTTCCTACCTCAGCTTGAAGGGCGAACTAACCGCCTGTCAGTGCGTAACGTCACGAAACGGACTGGGCTTTGGGCCCGGCTGAGGCGGGTGCGGCTGGCCTGACCTGCGTAAACCGGGGGGATGGGAGAGGTAGGTCACATCCTGGGGCAGTTTGGGTCACGAAACGGCCCGGAATCCCGGTGCTCGCGGGATTCCGGGCCGTTGGTGACGCTGGGTCCCCGGAGGGCTACCGACGGCTCCTCGGCGGTCCGGGCGGCCGGTTCAGCTCAGGCGCTCGATGACCATGGCCATGCCCTGGCCGCCGCCGACGCACATCGTCTCCAGACCGAACTGCTTGTCGTGCCACTGGAGGGAGTTGATCAGCGTGCCGGTGATGCGGGCGCCGGTCATGCCGAAGGGGTGGCCGACGGCGATGGCGCCGCCGTTGACGTTGAGCTTCTCCAGCGGGATGCCGAGGTCGCGGTAGGAGGGGATGACCTGCGCGGCGAAGGCCTCGTTGATCTCGACCAGGTCGATGTCGCCGATGGTCAGACCGGCGCGGGCGAGGGCCTGCCTGCTCGCCTCGACCGGGCCCAGGCCCATGATCTCGGGGGAGAGGCCGGAGACGCCGGTGGAGACGATGCGGGCGAGCGGGGTCAGGCCCAGCTCGCGGGCCTTGGTGTCGCTCATGATCACGAGGGCGGCGGCGCCGTCGTTGAGCGGGCAGCAGTTGCCGGCGGTGACCAGGCCGTCGGGGCGGAAGACGGGCTTGAGACCCTGCACGCCCTCCAGGGTGACGCCGGCGCGCGGGCCGTCGTCCTTGGAGACGACGGTGCCGTCGGGGAGGGTGACCGGGGTGATCTCGCGCTCCCAGAAGCCGTTCTTGATGGCCTCCTCGGCGAGATTCTGCGAGCGGACGCCGAACTCGTCCATCTCCTGCCGGGTCACGCCCTTCCAGCGGGCGAGGTTCTCGGCGGTCTGGCCCATCGCGATGTAGGGGTCGGGGAGCAGGCCGTCCTCGCGCGGGTCGTGCCAGGTGGTGCCCTCCTGCTGCGCCACCTCGGCGGTACGGGCCTCGGCCTCGGCGAAGAGGGGGTTGCGGGTGTCCGGCAGGCTGTCGGAGTTGCCCTTGGCGAAGCGGGAGACCATCTCGACGCCGGCCGAGATGAACACGTCGCCCTCGCCGGCCCTGATGGCGTGCAGCGCCATGCGGGAGGTCTGCAGCGAGGAGGAGCAGTACCGGGTGACGGTGCAGCCGGGCAGGTGGTCCATGCCCATCTCGACGGCGACGATCCGGCCGAGGTTGTTGCCCTGCTCGCCGCCGGGCAGACCGCAGCCGAGCATCAGGTCGTCGATGTCCTTCGGGTCCAGCTCCGGGACCTTGGCGAGGGCCGCCTGGACGATCGTGGCGGCCAGGTCGTCGGGGCGCAGGTCCTTCAGGGAGCCCTTGAAGGCGCGGCCGATCGGGGAGCGGGCGGCTGAGACGATCACGGCTTCGGGCATCACGGCTCCAAGGGGCGTCACGGGAACGGGCGGCTGGTTGGGAAGTTACCCGGACGTATGGCCCGGGTCACGGGTGCGGCGGTGTGACATGGACCGCAACTTTCTAAGCGCTTGCTTGGGCATCCGGCGGTCGGACGGACGCGATGCGATGCGATGGGTGCGGGTGCGGGTGCGGGTGCGGGTGCGGGACGTGGCCGGGTGCGGGGCGCGGGTGGCCGGTCGCGTGGTTCCCCGCGCCCCTCCGGGGCACGGCGCGGCCGGCACGGCCGTACCCCCGCCTACCTCGGCCGGACCGGCGTCGCCGGCTCCGCCTCCGTCACCCGCCGGCGCCGGCGGCGCTTGAGCAGGGCCCACGGACCCCGCGGGCCCGCGGGCATCGCCGCCGCGACCTCCGTGCCCGCCTCGTCCACCGCCTCCGCCGCCGCCCGGGCCACCGGCAGGAAGCCCTCACGGCGTGCCGCGTCGGGACGTTCCTCCTCCGCGGGCCACAGACCGAGCGCCGCGCAGACCGACGGCAGCACCGCCATCGCCGCCGTCGCGTACCCCTCCGCGGACGGGTGGTAGTTGTCCGGGCCGAACAGCTCCCGCGGGTTCTCGGCGAACTCCGGGCCCAGCAGGTCCCCCAGCGACACCGTGCGCCCGCCCTGCTCCACCACGCCGATCGTCTGCGCCGCGGCCAGCTGCCGCGAGGCCCGCCGGGCCAGCCAGCGCAGCGGCTGCCGCACCGGCTCGATGGTGCCGAGGTCCGGACAGGTGCCGACCACCACCTCCGCGCCCGTCGTGCGCAGCCGCCGTACCGCCGCCGCCAGGTGCCGCACCGAGCGGGTGGCCGGCATGCGGTGGGTGACGTCGTTCGCACCGATCATGATCACGCAGACGTCGGGTGCCCGGCCGGGGTCGGCGAGCACCAGGGCCACCTGCCGGTCCAGGTCGTCCGAACACGCCCCCGGCAGCGCGACCGAGACGAGCTCCACCGGCCGCTCGGCCACCGCCGCGAGCCCCGACGCGAGCAACGCGCCCGGCGTCTGCCCGGCCCGGTGCACGCCCTGCCCGGCGGCCGTCGAATCACCCAGCATCACCAGCCGCAGCGGCGGCTCGCCCGCCGTCGTCAGGGAGGCCCCGTACAGCCCCTCCGCGTTCGGCACCCGGTCGGGCGTGCCGATGCCCACCCGGCGCCGGGCCAGCTGCACCTCCGCCAGCAGCAGACCGACCGTGGCCGCACCGGCCAGTCCGATACCGCCGCCGCCGTACGCCGCGCCGGCCGCGATCCGCCGGGCCACCCTCGCCCTCGACAAGCTCGTCATACGTCGCCGCCACCTCCTTCGAGCCGTACACCCACTGCTTGCCCCGTACGGACGGTCGCCCAATCTCGACGGGGAGTGAACGCCCGGTACCGGGCACCGGCGCGCCGGCAGGCCATAGGCTGGCGGAACCCACCACGACCACATCTTTCGCGGCATCCGGAGACCACGGTGCAATTCCACGACTCGATGATCAGCCTCGTCGGCAACACCCCGCTGGTGCGGCTCAACAGCGTGACCAAGGGCATCAGGGCGACCGTCCTGGCCAAAGTGGAGTACTTCAACCCGGGCGGCTCGGTGAAGGACCGCATCGCCCTGCGCATGATCGAGGCCGCGGAGCAGAGCGGGGAGCTGCGGCCCGGCGGCACCATCGTCGAGCCGACCAGCGGCAACACGGGCGTCGGCCTCGCCATCGTGGCCCAGCAGAAGGGCTACCGGTGCATCTTCGTCTGCCCGGACAAGGTGTCCACCGACAAGATCAACGTGCTGCGCGCGTACGGCGCCGAGGTCGTCGTCTGCCCGACGGCGGTCGCCCCCGAGCACCCGGACTCCTACTACAACGTCTCCGACCGGCTGGTCCGCGAGACGCCGGGCGCCTGGAAGCCGGACCAGTACTCCAACCCGCACAACCCGCTCTCCCACTACCACTCGACCGGCCCCGAGCTGTGGGAGCAGACGGAGGGCAGGATCACCCACTTCGTCGCCGGCGTCGGCACCGGCGGCACCATCTCCGGCACCGGGCGCTACCTGAAGGAGGCCAGCGAGGGCCGGGTCAAGGTGATCGGCGCCGACCCCGAGGGCTCGGTGTACTCCGGCGGCTCCGGACGCCCGTACCTCGTGGAGGGCGTCGGCGAGGACTTCTGGCCGACGGCCTACGACCGGGAGATCGCGGACGAGATCGTCGCCGTCTCCGACAAGGACTCCTTCCAGATGACCCGCCGCCTCGCCAAGGAGGAGGGCCTGCTGGTGGGCGGCTCCTGCGGCATGGCCGTCGTCGCGGCGCTGAAGGTGGCCGAGCGGCTCGGCGAGGACGACGTGGTCGTCGTCCTGCTGCCGGACAGCGGACGCGGCTACCTCAGCAAGATCTTCAACGACGAGTGGATGAATCAGCACGGCTTCAGTGAAGAACCGGCAACGGAGCCGACCGCAGGAGACGTGCTGAAGCAGAAGGAGGGAGGCACCATTCCGAACTTCGTGCACATGCACCCCGATGAGACTGTTGGGGCCGCGGTGGAGGTACTGAGGGAGTTCGGGGTGTCGCAGATGCCGGTGGTGACCAAGGGAGCCGGGCATCCCGACGTGATGGCCGGAGAAGTGATCGGGGCCGTGGAGGAACGAGTGCTGCTGCACGCGCTTTACGCCGACCACGCCGGGTCGGACGATCCGCTGGACAAGCACATGAGTCAGCCACTGCCGGTAGTCGGATCCGGAGAGCCGGTGGCGCGGATGATGTCCGCACTGGAAGGCCGGGACGCAGTGGTGGTCCTTGTGGACGGCAAGCCCACGGGGGTGGTCACTCGACAAGACCTGCTGGCCTTCCTCGCCGACACCGACTGACAGCCGTTCCTGCTGTACAGCAACAATGCTGCCCGGATGGTCGGAGTACCCCGGCCATCCGCCAGGTTGCCACCGTCCCCGTATCGGCGACCCGGTCGACGCCGACAAGAGCGCTGACGTCACATGGCCGCAGAAGCCGTTGCCTGCTGCCGGTTGAGTATTTCCAGGACCGGCCGTGGAGAAGGTCAGGGAACTGAGCGGCTGGACCCCTGTCTGTCTTCGAGTCGGCCCATCACGAGGCGTGAGTGAGTTTCAGCTTTGCTGAGTACCCGGCTTGCGGGGAATGACTTTGATCAGTCCGGCGTCGAACGGTGCCCGTTTCGAGCGTCCCTTCGGGATGGGGAGAATGATCGCCGCATGCATGATCCGTCCGATGGCCGTGCGCTTCTGCGTCAAGTCCGTCCCGGCCCACTTCGACCGGTTCCAACCCGAGAAGGTGTTTCTCGCGGCCTCCATGGCCGAGTGCTCCCTGCGGTCCTCTTCCAGGGCCTCGATCTGCTCTTCGAGCTGCGGCGTCAACCGGTAGAACTGGTCGTCCGACACGGTTCCCTCCACCCACTTGGACTCGAGGGAGCCCTTCTTGGATTTCAGGGCGGTCAACCGCTCTTCGCCCTCCCACGGAGTGGTCTTCGCCTTCGTACTGGACCTGAGTGCTTGATCGCCTGAGATGCGGGCGTAGTCAATGCCCGGTGTTCGGGCACCCAGCCACTGTTCGAAGGTCAGACCCTGCGCGAGGGCCCGCGTCAGGTCTGGATTCAAGAAACTGCGCGAGGTGCTGGCCACGGCGGACGCGGCGATCGTCCTGGTCGAGGGCAGGCCGACCGGCGTGGTGAGCCGCCAGGACCTGCTGGCGTTCCTCGCCAGGGGCGGGAAGTAGAACGGCTCCGTCCGGACTTCGCGGAAGTGGAACGCGCACGTCATGTCCGCGCAGCACGCGCTTAACACGGACTCGGCAGAGTGAGGGATGTCGGCGAGAGGGCGACGGGGACACCTCCCAGGCGTTGAGCACGGGAGGAGACTTCCCGCCCCGGCCGGCAGCGAACGGCGTCGAGGACCTTCCGGAGCGGCTCCCGGACCTCCACGGACGCCACGGACGCGCCGCCCGGCCGTGAGGCCCGGCACCGCGTCCCCCGCGGGGACCGCCGTCGTCCCGCCCCCCGGTGACGGGGGTGCGGCGGTCCCCGCGGAGTCGTTCCTCAGTCGTCCTTCCAGGCGTCGTCCTGCTCGGTACGGCGGCGCCCGAAGAGGCCCGGAGCGGTCCGGGCGGCCTGCACGACGTTGACCCCGACGATGCCCGCCCAGGCGGTCAGCAGCCCGGGGAGGCCGGCGATGCCGCCGCCGATCGCCGAGAGCGGGACGGCGAGGACCAGCGAGACGATGCCGAAGCCGAAACGCTCCCCGAAGGAGTCGGTGGGCCTCGGCGAGCGGCTGTCGCGGACCGCCGTCATCTGCTGTTCGGCGAGCTGCCGGCGCACCCGGCGTTCCACCACGCCGTCGATGCGCTGGTCGACCTTCTCCAGGAACGAGTCGACCAGTGCGGACTCGTACTCCTCGCCCAGCTCCCTGCGTGTCTGCAGGGTGGCGGCGAGCTCCTTCTTGAGGTCGGCGTCCTGCGCGTCCATTCCCGTCATGCCCTCCACCGTAGGGAGCCGGGGTGAAGGCGTCACTGGGGACAGCCCCCGTCTCCGGGCGGGGGGAAACGGCCGGTACGGAGGGGAGGGCGGGGTGCTCGGCGGCGCGGGGCGCGGTGCTCGCTGTATAACGGTATGCAGGATTCGGGGCGTGAATAGGGTGAGGGGGAGCACGCCATGAGCGGGACCAGCGGGGCCGGTGGGGCCGGCGGGATCAGCGGGACCAGTGGGGCGGACGGTCCGGCCGCGCGGCTTCAGGCGCTCTTCGAGGGATGCCGGCTGACGCCGACACAGCGGCGCATCGCGCACAGCATGGTGCGGCGCGCGTCCGACGTGCCCTTCCTGTCCAGCGTGGAGCTGGCCGAGCTGGCCGGGGTCAGTCAGCCGTCCGTGACCCGTTTCGCCGTGGCCCTCGGCTTCGACGGCTACCCGGCGCTGCGCCGGCACCTGCGCGAGGCCGCCCCCGCGGGCCCGGCGGCGGACACGGGCTCCCGCAACGAGTACCAGCAGGCCGTGGAGGCCGAGATCGCGAACCTGCGGCATCTGGCGGAGGCGCTGGCCGACCCGGGGCCGGTGCGGGAGGCGGGCCGGGTCCTCGCGGGCAGCCGGCCGCTGCCGGTGCTCGGACTGCGGGCGGCGGCCGCGCAGGCGCACGGCTTCGCCTACTTCGCGGCCAAGGTCCACCCCGATGTGCGGCTCCTCAACGAGGGCGGCACGATGCTCCACGACCGCATCGACGCCGCCGTCCGGGCCGGGGCGGACGCCCTGCTCTGCTTCGCCCTGCCCCGGTATCCGCGCGAGGTCGTCGACACGCTCGCCCACGCCAAGGAGGCGGGGCTCACGGTGGTGACCGTCGCCGACTCCGCCTTCGCACCGGTCGCCGAGGCGACCGACCTGCTGCTGCCCGCCGCCGTCGGCACGGGCCTCGCCTTCGACACGGCCTGCGCGCCGATGCTGCTGGGCCGGATGCTGCTGGAGGCGATGTGCGACGGCCTGCCGGACGCGCAGGCCCGGCTGGAGGAGTTCGACGCGAAGGCGGCGGCGCGGGGCCTGTTCGTGGAGTGACCCGGAGGGCGGACGCGTTCTCAGATTCGTCTCAGCTTGCCCCGTTACAGTACGGCGCCTGGCACAGCCTTCGGAGGCATCGCACAGCGGACAGAACCGGGACGGGAGGCAGGAACGTGGCTCGCGGAGGACAGGGACTGGCTCGGGTCGCCGTCGTCGTACGGGCGGGGGCGGCACCACTGTGGTGGCTGGGCGTGCTCGCGGCCGGCATCGGCGCCCTGGTGCCCGGACCGACCGGGCGCCGGATCGGGGTCCTGGCCGGTGCGGCGCTGTTCGTCGTGGCGGCGGCCCTCGTGGCCTTTGTACGCCGCAAGCGGTACGCCGCCCTGGCCGCGTCGGCCGTCCGCGCGGGTAAGCACGACGTGCTCCAGGACCGCGCGGTGACCGTCCGCAACTGGCGCCGGGGCCACCGCTGGTGGCTGCTGCTCGCCTTCCTCGCCGCGCTCGGCAGCTCCTTCGCCGTGCCCGCCGCGGCCGGGCTGCTCATGGCCGGCTGCGGCGTGGGCCTGTGGCTGAAGTCGGCCTGGATCGGCCGCCGCGAGCAGGACGGGGACGCCCTGCTGTGGGTCCGCGTGGACTGGCTCGCCCGGGGCGCCGGCCGTCCGGCGGGCAAGGCCGTCAAGTCCTACCGCAGCACGGGCATCGCGGCCGGCGACGCGGCCCCGGGCGGGGCGAGGCGCAAGACGCCGGCGCTGGTCTGACCGGGAGCGCTGCGGCACCCCGCGAGCGGCGGGGCGCGGCACCGTCCGGTGAGCGGCGGGGGCGTGCCACGGTGCGGCCCCGCCGCTCACCGGGGTGGGCTCCGCCGCGCCTGCCTACCGGCCGCGGGAGTCACCCGCGCCCGCGCGGCGGAGGGCGTCGGTCAGGGAGGCGGCATGCTCCCCTCCCGCCTCGGCCACGATCTCCCCGACGCTCTGGGCCTCCCGCACGGTCGCGAAGGCAACGCCCCCCGAACCGTCCGCCACGAACCCGTACACCCCGGGCCGCGCCAGCGAGTTGTACGCGTAGTGGTGCGCGAAGTAGTACGCCCCCGTGTCCAGGACCGCCGCGTAGTCCCCCTGTTCCAGCAGCGGCAGCGCACGCCCCGCCGCCAGCAGGTCGCCCGCGAAGCAGGCCGGTCCCGCCACGTCCTGCACCACGTCCGGCCCTTTCTTCGGCAGCCCCTCGGCGTCGTACGCGGCGATCCGCAGCGGCCACGCCTGCGGCGCGTACACCGTCCGCGTCGCCACCTGCACGCCCGCGTGCGTCACCGCGACCGGCCGGCCCCCGGCGCTCTTGGCGTACTCCACGCGGGCCACGACCGTGCCGTGCTCGGCCAGCAGCGACCGCCCGAACTCGGTGACCAGCCCGTACCGCCCGTCGAACAGTCCCGGCACCGCCTCGCGCAGCACCCGCGCGTACTGCGCGTACGTCGGGGTCGTCTCCTCCGAGGCGAAGTTCACGGGCAGCCCGCCGCCGATGTCGAGGGTGTCCACCTGACGGCGCCCGGCCCGCCCGTTGATCTCCTCGGCGAGCGCGTACGCGGCGGCCACCCCCTCGGCCATCAGGGACAGCGGGACCCCCTGGGAGCCGGTGTGCGCGTGCAGCCGGGTCAGCCACGGGCGGTCCAGATACGCCCGGACCACCCACTCGCGCGCCCCCTCGTCGCGCAGCGCCACGCCGAACTTCGAGGTTGCCGTGGCCGTGGACAGCGCCTCGATGGAGCCGGCCCCCACCTGCGGGTTCACCCGGAGCCCGAGCGGGGAGCGGCTCGGTGACGCCGCCATCAGGGCGTCGATGCGCTCCAGTTCCTGCGGGTTGTCCGCGTTGACGGCGATGCCCAGCGCCAGCGCCTCGCGCAGCTCGTCCGGCGTCTTGGCGGGCGAGTCCAGCACGGTCCGTTCCGCCGGGACGCCCGCCGCCCGGGCCAGGGCCAGCTCGCCGGGGCTCGCGACCTCGGCGCCGATGCCCTCCTCGTGCAGCAGCCGCACCACCGGGACCAGCGGCGTCGCCTTCACCGCGAAGGCGTGCAGCACGGGTGTCCCCGGTGCCGTCACCGCTTCGAACGCCGCCCGCAGGGCCGCCGCCGACTCCCGGATGCCGGCGATGTCCAGCAGTCCGGCGATCGGGGCGTCGGGCCCGAGCAGCCCCTGCTCCACGGCCGCCCGCACCGCCCCGTCCCGCCGGGCGGCCCGCACCGCGCCGGTGCCGTCCATGTCCCCGTCCGTGCTCGTGCTGTCGTTCACGCGCTCCTCCGTCCCCTCGTCCGCCTGCCGGTCCTCCTGCCCGTCCGGCCAGGCATCCAGCCAAACACCCGCGACGCGTCCGGTGCCGGGACACGGACCTATTGACTAGCTTTATTCACAGGGCGAGGATATGAATATCCGCAGTATTCATCCGCCGGGAGCAAGCCACCAGGAGGCAGACCATGTCCGGATCCCGCCCGCCCGTCTCCCCCCACCACCCTCAACCGAGGCCCTCCGGGCCGTCCCCCAGGCTTGTCCGAGCGCCGCGCGGCACCGAGCCGAGCGCCCTGGGCTGGCAGCAGGAGGCCGCCCTGCGGATGCTGCAGAACAACCTCGACCCCGAGGTCGCCGAGCACCCCGACAAGCTCGTCGTCTACGGCGGCACCGGCAAGGCCGCCCGTGACTGGCGCTCCTTCGACGCCATGGTCCGCACCCTGAAGACCCTCAGGCAGGACGAGACGATGCTCGTCCAGTCGGGCCGCCCGGTCGGCGTCATGCAGACCCACGAGTGGGCCCCGCGCGTCCTCATCGCCAACTCCAACCTGGTGGGCGACTGGGCGAACTGGGAGGAGTTCCGCCGCCTGGAGCAGCTCGGCCTGACCATGTACGGGCAGATGACGGCCGGCTCCTGGATCTACATCGGCACCCAGGGCATCCTCCAGGGCACCTACGAGACCTTCGCCGCCGTCGCCGCCAAGAAGTTCGGCGGCACCCTCGCCGGGACCATCACCCTCACCGCCGGCCTCGGCGGCATGGGCGGCGCCCAGCCGCTGGCCGTGACGATGAACGACGGCGTCGCGATCTGCATCGACTGCGACCCGCGCGCCATCGAACGCCGCATCGAGCACCGCTACCTGGACGTGAAGGCCGACAGCCTCGCCCACGCCCTCCGGCTCGCCACCGAGGCCCGCGACGCCCGGCGCCCGCTCTCCATCGGCCTGCTCGGCAACGCGGCCGAACTCCTGCCGCGGATGCTCGCCGAGGGCGCCCCCGTCGACATCGTCACCGACCAGACCTCGGCCCACGACCCCCTGTCGTACCTCCCCGTCGGGATCGCCTTCGAGGACATG
The DNA here is from genome assembly GCF_042870695.1 of Streptomyces sp. NPDC006384. NCBI lineage: Bacteria > Bacillati > Actinomycetota > Actinomycetes > Kitasatosporales > Streptomycetaceae > Streptomyces > Streptomyces sp. NPDC006384. The sequence continues at coordinate 61,402 of NZ_JBIAHR010000003.1, read as the reverse complement.
GCCGACGCCGCCGCCAAGGACCCGGCCGGCTTCACCACCCGCGCCCGCGAGTCCATGGCCCGGCACGTCGAGGCCATGGTCGGCTTCCAGGACGCCGGCGCCGAGGTCTTCGACTACGGCAACTCCATCCGCGGCGAGGCCCAGCTCGCCGGATACGACCGGGCCTTCGCCTTCCCCGGCTTCGTCCCCGCCTACATCCGCCCCCTGTTCTGCGAGGGCAAGGGCCCCTTCCGCTGGGCCGCCCTCTCCGGCGACCCCGCCGACATCGCCAGGACCGACAAGGCCGTCCTCGACCTCTTCCCCGAGAACGAGTCCCTGGCCCGCTGGATCAGGATGGCCGGTGAGCGCGTCCACTTCCAGGGCCTGCCCGCCCGCATCTGCTGGCTCGGCTACGGCGAACGCGACAAGGCCGGCGAGCGCTTCAACGACATGGTCGCGAGCGGCGAACTGGCCGCGCCGATCGTCATCGGCCGCGACCACCTCGACTGCGGCTCCGTCGCCTCCCCCTACCGCGAGACCGAGGCCATGCTCGACGGCTCCGACGCCATCGCCGACTGGCCGCTGCTCAACGCCATGGTCAACGTGGCCTCCGGCGCCTCCTGGGTGTCGATCCACCACGGCGGCGGCGTCGGCATGGGCCGATCGATCCACGCCGGGCAGGTCACGGTCGCCGACGGCACCCCGCTGGCCGGAGAGAAGATCCGCCGGGTCCTCACCAACGACCCCGGCATGGGCGTCGTCCGACACGTCGACGCCGGGTACGACATCGCGGAGTCCGTCGCCGAGCAGCGGGGCGTACGGGTGCCCATGCGCGAGGGCGACGGGACCCACGAGGCGCACGAGGGTGACGGCGCGTGAGCTTCCACAGCATGTGGGCGGAGCTGCTGCCGGTCGGCCGCAGCTCCGCCTCCGGCGGCTACCGCCGCTTCGCCTGGACCGGCGCCGACGCCGACTGCCGGGCCTGGTTCCGGCAGCAGGCCGAGACCCGCGGACTGGCCTACGAGACCGACCGCAACGGCAACCAGTGGGCCTGGCTGGGCGACCCGGCCGCGGGCGACGCCGTCGTCACCGGCTCCCACCTGGACTCCGTCCCCGACGGCGGCGCCTTCGACGGCCCCCTCGGCGTGGTCTCCGCCTTCGCGGCCCTGGACGAACTGCGCCACAGGGAAGCGCGGATCACCAGACCGCTGGGCATCGTCAACTTCGGCGACGAGGAGGGCGCCCGCTTCGGCCTCGCCTGCGTCGGCTCCCGGCTCACCGCCGGAGCCCTCACCGTCGAACAGGCCCACCGCCTCACCGACGCCGACGGCATCACCCTCCCTCAGGCCATGGAGTCCGCCGGCCACGACCCGGACGCCATCGGCCCCGACCCCGAACGCCTCGGCCGCATCGGCGCCTTCGTCGAGCTCCACGTCGAACAGGGCCGCGCCCTCGACCTGTCCGGCGACCGGATCGGCATCGCGTCCGCCATCTGGCCGCACGGACGCTGGCGGTTCGACTTCCGCGGCGAGGCCAACCACGCCGGCACCACCCGCCTCGCCGACCGCCGCGACCCCATGCTGTCCTACGCCGAGACCGTCCTCGCCGCCCGCCGGGAGGCCGAACTCGCCGGTGCCGTCGCCACCTTCGGCAAGGTCGCCGTCGAGCCGAACGGCGTCAACGCCGTCCCCTCCCTCGTCCGCGGCTGGCTCGACTCCCGCGCCGCCGACCAGGAGAGCCTGGACACCGTCGTCACCGGCATCGAGCGGGCCGCCCGCGAGTACGCCACCGCCCACGGCGTCGACCTCGACGTCGTCCGCGAGTCCTTCACGCCCGTCGTCGAGTTCGACCACGCCCTGCGCGACGAACTCGCCCGCATCCTGGGCAGCGACACGGAACTGAAGGTCCCCGTCCTCGGCACGGGCGCCGGACACGACGCCGGAATCCTCTCCGGACGCGTCCCGACCGCCATGCTGTTCGTACGCAACCCCACCGGCGTCTCGCACTCCCCGGCCGAGTACGCCGCCGAGGACGACTGCGTGGCCGGGGTGACCGCACTCGCCGACGTACTGGAAGGGCTGGCCCGCACGTGACCCCCACCCCGCGGACGTACTGGCTGGAACACGCCTGGCTCGGCACCTACGTCGAGCCGGGCGTCGCCGTGGACGTGAGCGACGGCCGCATCACCGCCGTCCGCACGGACACCCCCGCCCCGCCGCCCGGCGCCGAGATCCTGCGCGGCCTCACCCTGCCGGGACTCGCCAACGCGCACTCGCACGCCTTCCACCGCGCCCTGCGCGGCACCGTCCAGGTCGGCTCCGGCACCTTCTGGACCTGGCGCGAGGTCATGTACTCGGTCGCCGACCGGCTGACCCCCGAGACCTACCGCGACCTCGCCCGCGCGGTGTACGCCGAGATGGCCCTGGCCGGCATCACCGCCGTCGGCGAGTTCCACTACCTCCACCACGCCCCCGGCGGCACCCCCTACGCCGACCCCAACGAGATGGGCGAGGCCCTGATCGAGGCCGCCGCCGACGCCGGCATCCGCATCACCCTCCTCGACACCTGCTACCTGTCCTCCGGCTTCGGCGAGCCTCCCAGCACCCACCAGCTCCGCTTCTCCGACGGGACGGCGGACGCCTGGGCCGAGCGCTGTTCGGTTCTCGGGGAACGGGACCACGCACGGATCGGTGCCGCGGTCCACTCCGTACGGGCCGTGCCCGCAGGCCAGTTGGCGACGGTGGCGCGCTGGGCGGAGGAGCGGCGGGCCCCGCTGCACGTGCACCTGTCCGAGCAGACCGCCGAGAACGACGCCTGCCTGCGGGCCCACGGATGCACCCCGGCCCGCCTCCTCGCCGACCACGGCGTGCTCGGCCCCCGCACCACCGGCGTCCACAACACCCACCTCACCGACGAGGACATCGCCCTGCTCGGCGGCAGCCGCACCGGCACCTGCATGTGCCCGACCACCGAACGCGACCTCGCCGACGGCATCGGCCCCGCGGCCGCCCTCCAGCGGGCCGGCTCCCCGCTCTCCCTCGGCTCCGACAGCCACGCCGTCATCGACCTGCTGGAAGAGGCGCGCGCCATGGAGCTGAACGAGCGGCTGCGCACCCGCACCCGCGGCCACTGGACCGCCGCCGCCCTGCTGCGCGCCGCCGGCGCCGACGGCCACGCCGCCCTCGGCTGGGACGACACCGGCCGCATCGAGGCAGGCGCCCGTGCAGACCTCACCACGATCGCCCTCGACTCGGTCAGGACAGCCGGACCGCTGCCCAGGCTCGGCGCCGAGACGGCCGTATTCGCCGCGACCGCGGCGGACGTACGGCACACGGTCGTGGGCGGACGGCACGTCGTGCGCGACGGGGCGCACACCCTCGTGCCCGACGTCCCCCGGGCTCTCGCGCGGGCCGTGGAAGCCCTGCGCGCATGACCACCCGCCCCCGCCCCCACGAGGACGCCACGGACCCCATGAGCAGCAGCACCGTCATCACCAACATCGCCGCACTCGTCACCAACGACCCCTCCCTCGGCGACGGGACCCCCCTCGGACTGGTCCGGGACGCGGCCGTCGTCATCGAGGGCGACCGCATCGCGTGGACCGGTGGATCAAGCAAAGCACCCGCCACCGACAACCGCGTCGACGCGGGCGGCCGGGCCGTCCTCCCCGGCTTCGTCGACTCCCACTCCCACCTCCTCTTCGCGGGCGACCGCACCGAGGAGTTCAACGCCCGCATGTCCGGCCGCCCCTACAGCGCCGGCGGCATCCGCACCACCGTCGCCGCCACCCGCGCCGCCACCGACGAGGAACTCGAGGCGAACCTCACCCGTCACCTCGCCGAGGCCCTCCGCCAGGGCACCACGACCTTCGAGACCAAGTCCGGCTACGGCCTGACCACCGCCGACGAGTCCCGCGCCCTGCGCATCGCCGCCCGCCACACCGACGAGGTGACGTTCCTCGGCGCCCACATCGTCGCCCCCGAACTCGCCGGCGACCCGGCCGCCTACGTCGACCTCGTCACCGGCGAGATGCTCGACGCCTGCGCCCCGCACGCCCGCTGGATCGACGTCTTCTGCGAGCAGGGCGCCTTCGACGGCGACCAGGCCCGCGCCATCCTCACCGCGGGCAAGGCCAAGGGCCTGCACCCGCGCGTCCACGCCAACCAGCTCTCCTACGGCCCCGGAGTGCAGCTCGCCGTCGAACTCGACGCCGCCAGCGCCGACCACTGCACCCACCTCACCGACGCCGACGTGGACGCCCTGGCGAACAGCCGCACCGTCGCCACCCTGCTGCCCGGCGCCGAGTTCTCCACCCGCGCCCGGTGGCCCGACGCCCGCCGCCTCCTCGACGCCGGCGTCACGGTCGCGCTCTCCACCGACTGCAACCCCGGCTCGTCCTTCACCTCCTCCGTCCCCTTCTGCATCGCGCTCGCCGTGCGCGACATGGGGATGACCCCGGACGAGGCCGTCTGGTCGGCCACCGCCGGCGGCGCCGCCGCCCTGCGCCGCGACGACATCGGACGCATCACCCCGGGCGCCCGTGCCGACCTGACCCTCCTCGACGCCCCGAGCCACGTCCACCTGGCCTACCGGCCCGGCGTGCCCCTGGTCGAGGCCGTGTGGCGGCGCGGCGTACGCGTGGTGTGACGCCGCCGCCCGCGGGGACCGCGCGGGAGCGACGGCGGACGCCCGTCGCCCCTGCGCTACGGTCACGGCCGGGGAGAGGGGGACGGATGACGAAGCACTGGTCGGCTCCGCTGCCGGTGAACCTGCTGCTCGGGATCCCGGGCGTGGTGCCCGTCCGGCTGCTGTGGTACTACCTGCCGAACGGGCCGCTCGCGACGGCCGGCCTGACGACGCGTGAACCCACCGAGAACGACGGCGTGCTGGGCCGGCTGCTGATCGCCGCCCCCGTCGCCGCGCTCTTCGGCATGCTGTGGTGGCTGGCCAACGCGCCGCTGCGGCGCAGGACGGCGCTCACCCCCGGGACCTACCGGCTGCTCAGCGTCCTGGCCCCGCTCCTCCCGACGGCCGCCCTGTTCGTCAACACCCGGACGGGCGACTGAGGAAGAGCCGGCAGGCACGGAACCCGGGAGGAGACCCGGAGAGGGGCGGTCCGGACCGGACCGCCCCTCTGGGGAGGACGAGCGTCACCCGGTGAGGATCACTCCTCGACCGTCAGTCCCTTGCGCAGCCGTACCAGCGTGCGCGACAGGAGCCGGGACACGTGCATCTGGGAGATGCCGAGTTCCTCGCCGATCTCCGACTGGGTCATGCCCGCCACGAAGCGCAGGGACAGGATCTTCCGGTCCCGGGGCCGCAGTTCGGCGATCAGGGGCTTGAGCGACTCGACGTACTCGATGCCCTCGAGCCCGTGGTCCTCGTAGCCGATGCGGTCGGCGAGCGCCCCCTCCGCGTCGTCCTCCTCCGGCTGGGCGTCCAGCGAGGAGGCGGTGTAGGCGTTGGACGCCGCCATGCCCTCGAGCACCTCGTCCTCGGACAGGCCGAGGTGCTCGGCGAGTTCGGACACGGTCGGGGAGCGGTCCAGGCGCTGGGCCAGCTCGTCACCGGCCTTGGCCAGGTCGAGCCGGAGCTCCTGCAGCCGGCGCGGGACGCGCACGGACCACGAGGTGTCACGGAAGAAACGCTTGATCTCGCCGATGATGGTCGGCATCGCGAAGGTGGGGAACTCCACCCCGCGGGACATCTCGAAGCGGTCGATCGCCTTGATCAGGCCGATCGTGCCGACCTGGATGATGTCCTCCATCGGCTCGCTGCGGGAGCGGAAGCGGGAGGCGGCGAACTTGACCAGGGCGAGGTTGAGCTCGACGAGCGTGTTGCGTACGTACGCGTGTTCGTGAGTGCCTTCCTCCAGCGACTCCAGTCGCTCGAAGAGGGTCTTGGACAGGGCTCGGGCGTCCGCCGGAGCGACCTCGTCGTAGGCGGGGATGTCCGGAAGTCCGGCGAGTGCGCCGTCGCGGTCGACGAGCGCGTCGTGCTGCTCGATGGGATCCAGATGTTCCGGAGGGAGTGTCGACGTCGCTTTTCGGGTACGCGGTCCGTCGAGCCGGGGTGACATGATGTCCTCCATCGTTCTCGGCATACGGCTGCCGAAGCCAATTCGTGCACTGCGGTGTGCGGCGCCTCCAAAGCCGGCCGTGTCGGGTACGTGTCTCTCCTAGCCCTACCGGGTTTACCGAGGCCACCGCAAGTGTCTTCTGTGCGGTTATGTCCATTTGTGTGCAGTTGTACGGGTGACGGAGTGCCGCGGGAAGGCGTAGTGTGCGAGGGCGTCAGCAAGCAGTCACGACGTCGGGAGAGAGAGACGGCATGGACCGCGGGACGGTCGGCAGCGCACAGTCGGGCCGGCTAATGGTCGAGGTGCGGGAAGAGGGCCCCAGTGCCGTCGTGACCCCGGCGGGTGAGCTGGACCATCACACCGCCGATCTGTTGCGCGAGCCGCTGGAGGAGTGCCTCGCCAAGGGATTCAGCCGGCTCGTCGTCGACTGTTCGCGTCTGGAGTTCTGCGACTCCACGGGACTCAACGTCCTGCTCGGCGCACGGTTGAAGGCGGAGGCCGCGGGGGGTGGCGTACATCTCGTCGGAATGCAGCCGGTGGTGGCGCGCGTGTTCGAGATCACGGGGGCCGAAGCGGTCTTCACCCTCCACGACACCCTCGAGTCCGCCCTGGCCGACGCGACCGGCTGAGCCGTCGCCCTCGGCCGCGGCGGCGGGTCCCGTGCGGCCACTGGTGCCGGCGTTCTCACCCCGTCCCGTGTTCCGTGGCGAACACAGGGGTGTTCCGCCGGTCCGGTCGGGCAGGAGACCTTCTGACCGTGAGTGTGACTGTGACTGTGTACGACGTTGAAACGTGAACTGGTGAATCGGTGAGGTGAAGCGCTGATGAGCACCACCCGGCCCTACTCGCCGGGCGACCGCGGTCCGGAGCCCAGCGGCGCTTCCGGAGCGTCCGACGGAGGCGCCCCGGGACCCGGTGAGCCCCGGGGTGACGGCACGCCCGCTGCCGGGTCCGGCGTGCCCGCAGCCGCCTCGGCGGCCGTCGCCGGTCCCCAGGTCCGCAGACTGAGCTTCGACGGCCAGAGCGGCGTCGTCCCGCTCGCCCGCGACTTCACCCGCCAGGCGCTGTACGACTGGGGCTGGCTGCCCTCCGCCACCGCCGACCAGCGTGCCGCCGCCGAGGACGTCCTCCTCGTCGTGTCCGAGCTGGTCACCAACGCGTGTCTGCACGCCGAGGGGCCGGACGAGCTGCGGATCACCTGCGAAAAGAAGGTGATCCGGCTGGAGGTCTCCGACCGCGGCACCGGCCAGCCCGCACCCCGCACCCCGCACCGCGCCGGGCGCCCCGGCGGCCACGGCATGTTCATCGTGCAGCGGCTCTGCCTGGACTGGGGCGTCGCCCGCACCCCGGGCGTCCCGGGCAAGCGCGTCTGGGCGGAGCTGGGCGCTCCCGGGTAGCGAGCCGGTTTCGTCGCCTTCCCCTGCGCTCCCGCGGTCATGCCGCAGGAGCGCTTTGTGCTGTCCGGCCGGCGCTCCGTTCCCCGGGCCGGGGACCGTGTCCCGGGCCGCGGCCCCTGGCCGGAGCCGATTTGCTCCCAAGATCATTCAGTGCCTACCGTCTCGGTGATCGCACGGGCGAACGCCCGTCGACACGACAACCGGCGTATCCGCGCACGTGAAATGACCAGCCGTGCCCGTGCGCCGAGAAACGGGAAGAGAATGCGAATGATCCGGGGGAAGAGGATCACGGGCGGCGTCGTCGCGGCCGTGCTCACCGCGACCGGGGGAAGCCTGGTGACGGCGGCGCCGGCCCAGGCCGCGGGCGCCACCTACACGTGCAAGGCCGAGGTGCACCTGGACCTGGGACGGCCCAGGGGCACGTCGTCGTGCAAGAAGTCGAGCAAGGGCAAGAAGGTCGCGCAGCACCGCGTGAAGCTCGTGTGCGACATCGTCCGGGGCCGTGGCACCCCGCACGAGATCCCGGTGGTGCTCTACGGCCCCTGGAAGAAGCCGGGCCAGAAGTCGACCGTGACGTGCGGCTTCAGCAGCTTCACCCGGTCCTGGTCGGTGCAGACCAAGTCCTGACCGTCCGGCCGGGAACGCCGAGGGCCGTCACACCGGGTGGTGTGACGGCCCTCGGCATACGGCTGTGCGGTCAGCGCACGTCGCCCATCAGCGACTTGACCTTGCGGCGGTACATGTAGATCGCCACACCGGCGATGACCGCGAGGGCCGCCTCGACGGCCACCGCACCCCGGCCGTTGAGGTCCACCCCGCCGACGGCGGAGTTGGACAGCAGGCTGGTGACCGAGTCGCCGGCGGTGACGGCGAGGAACCACACGCCCATCATCTGGCTGGCGTACTTGGCGGGAGCCATCTTCGTGGTGACCGACAGGCCGACCGGCGAGATGCACAGCTCACCGACGGTCTGGATCAGGTAGATGCCGACCAGCCACATCGGGGTGACCTTGGTGCCGTCGGAGGCCATGCCCAGCGGCAGCAGGAAGAAGAAGAACGACACGCCGACGAAGAACAGGGCGGCGGCGAACTTCGCGACCGTGCTCGGCTCCTTGCCCTTGCGGTTCAGCCACAGCCACACCCAGGCCATCACGGGTGCCAGCGCCATGATGAACACCGGGTTCAGCGACTGGTACCAGGACGACGGGAAGGTGAAGCCGAGCAGGGAGTCGGAGGCCTGCGTCTCACCGAAGGCCTGGAGCGTGGAACCACCCTGGTCGTAGATCATCCAGAAGACGGCGGCGGCGACGAAGAACCAGATGTAACCGGTCATCTTCGACTGCTCGACGTCCGACAGCTCCTTGTCCCGCTTGATCCGGAACAGCACGCCCGCCGGAATGATCAGGCCGATCACGGTGAGCGGGATCATCGCCCAGTTCAGGGTGAAGTGGCCGGTGAAGCCGACGATGCCGTAGAAGACGGCCGCCACGATCAGCCAGATCATGCCCTTGCGCAGCCACATCCTGCGCTCCTCGGCCGCCAGCGGCTTCGGGACGACGTTGCTCTCCGGGCTCAGGTTGCGGGTGCCGAGCAGGAAGGAGACGAGGCCGATGGCCATACCGACGGCGGCGAGGCCGAAGCCGAGGTGCCAGTTCACCTTCTGGCCGACGGTGCCGATGATCAGCGGAGCGAAGAAGGCACCCATGTTGATGCCCATGTAGAAGATCGTGAAGCCGCCGTCACGACGCGGGTCGTCCGGTCCGTCGTACAGGTGGCCCACCATCGTGGAGATGTTGGCCTTCAGCAGACCGGAGCCGAGCGCCACCAGCGCCAGACCCGCGAAGAACGGTGCCTGACCGCCGGGCAGTGCCAGCACGAGGTGACCGGCCATGATCGTGATCGCCGCGACCGCCACCGTCTTGCGGGGGCCCCAGACCCGGTCGCCGAGCCAGCCGCCGGGCATGGCGAGCAGGTAGACCATCGACAGATAGACGGAGTAGATCGCCGTCGTCGTGGCCAGGTCCATGCCCAGGCCGCCGCCCATGCTGCCGTCCTTGGCGTCAGGGCCGCCGGAGAGCAGGTAGACGACGAGCAGGGCCCTCATGCCGTAGAAGCTGAAACGCTCCCACATCTCGGTCATGAAGAGAGTGGCCAGTCCGCGGGGGTGGCCGAAGAAGGTCTTCCCGGACCCGGGGGTGCCCGGACGGACCGAGTCCTTCGTCAGGCTGGACGCCATGGTCGTTCCTTGCTGTCGGGACGCGCTCATGAGGCGATGCGCGCCCGGTGGGGGCAGCCGGCACCGGCGGTCTCGTCCGCCCGACCCCACGCCTGAGGGATTTCGCCCCGGATCACGGAGCGATGGACGGCGACCACCGGGATCCACGCCTCCGCGCGCTTCACTGCACGCGACGAGGCCCGGCCACAGGTCATTCCTTTCAAGGCCGGCCGTGGACCGGCCCGCACACGAAAGAGACCTTCAGCGTCGAACTGTCGCCAAAGGTCCTCTGGGTGCTACAGGCGCTGATTCACCATACGGCAGGACACCGCCCGGTATGGAAGCACTTGAGACGCGGATCACAGGCCGGAACGGAACCGCGGACGGCCGTTCGAAGGTCCGTTCCAGGATGGCATCCCACAGTCGCAGGCCCGTACCCGGGACCGCGAGGCGGGCCGATCCCCTCCGGGCGCTGCTCCGGGCGGACTACCATCAGCTCATGACCCGTGTACTGCTCGCCGAGGACGACGCGTCCATCTCGGAGCCGCTGGCCCGCGCACTGCGCCGGGAAGGGTACGAGGTCGAGGTGCGCGAGGACGGACCCGCCGCGCTCGACGCCGGGCTGCAGGGCGGTGTCGACCTGGTGGTGCTGGACCTCGGGCTGCCCGGCATGGACGGACTCGAGGTCGCGCGCCGGCTGCGCTCCGAGGGGCAGGCCGTGCCGATCCTCATCCTGACCGCCCGCGCCGACGAGGTGGACACCGTCGTCGGCCTGGACGCCGGGGCGGACGACTACGTCACCAAGCCGTTCCGGCTGGCCGAGCTGCTCGCCCGGGTCCGGGCCCTGCTGCGGCGCGGTGCCGCCGAGCCCCAGCAGCCGCCCGCCACGCACGGCGTGCGCATCGACGTCGAGTCCCATCGCGCCTGGATGGGCGACGAGGAGCTCCAGCTCACCGCCAAGGAGTTCGACCTGCTGCGGGTCCTGGTGCGCGACGCGGGCCGGGTCGTCACCCGCGACCAGCTGATGCGCGAGGTCTGGGACACCACCTGGTGGTCGTCGACGAAGACCCTCGACATGCACATCTCCTGGCTGCGCAAGAAGCTGGGCGACGACGCCGCCAACCCGCGCTACATCGCCACCGTGCGCGGCGTGGGCTTCCGCTTCGAGAAGAGCTGAGCCCCCAGGGCCGCACGCGGGTGCATGCACGCACGCGGGTACATGAGGGAACCGGGAAAACACAGGGGACATGCGCCGCCGACTGATCCAGTCCACGCTCGCCGTGGTGCTCGTCGTGATCGCCGTCTTCGGCGTCTCCCTCGTCATCGTCGAGACCCGCACCATCAGCAGCACCGCCCAGGAGCGGGTGGATCTGGAGGCGGCCCGGCTGGCCAGCATCGTGGACAGCCGCCTGCTCGGCACCGGCAGCGTCGACGCGGAGGTGCTGCGCCAGCAGGTCGAGGACGACCGCTACGCCGAGATCCGCATCCCCGGCCGGCCGGTCATCCGGGTCGGCGGCGAACCGGACGGCGACGTCATCCGGGGCGAGGCCACCGGCGAGGAGGGCGAGACGGTCGTCGTCGAGGAGCCGCGTTCCTCGGTGACCCGCGAGGTCGGCCGGACCCTGCTGATCATCGGCCTGGTGGCGCTGCTCGCGGTGATCGCCGCCGTTCTGCTGGCGGTCCGCCAGGCCAACCGCCTCGCCTCCCCGCTCACCGACCTCGCCGAGACCGCCGAACGCCTCGGCTCCGGCGACCCGCGCCCCCGCCACAAGCGCTACGGCGTCCCCGAGCTGGACCGCGTCGCCGACGTGCTGGACGCCTCCGCCGAACGCATCGCCCGGATGCTGACCGCCGAGCGCCGCCTGGCCGCCGACGCCTCCCACCAGCTGCGCACGCCGCTGACCGCGCTGTCGATGCGGCTGGAGGAGATCACCCTCACCGATGACCCGGAGACGGTGAAGGAGGAGGCGACGATCGCGTTGTCGCAGGTGGAGCGGCTGACGGACGTCGTGGACCGGCTGCTGACCAACTCCCGCGACCCGCGCAGCGGCTCCGCCGTCACCTTCGAGCTGGACGACGTCATCCAGCAGCAGATCGCCGAGTGGCGCCCCGCCTACCGCAGCTCGGGCCGGGCGATCGTCAGCTCCGGCAAGCGGCACCTGACGGCCGTGGGCACACCCGGCGCGGTGGCGCAGGTGCTGGCCGCGCTGATCGAGAACTCCCTGATGCACGGCGGCGGCACCGTGGCCCTGCGCACCCGCGTCACCGGCAACCAGGCGGTCGTCGAGGTGACGGACGAGGGGCCGGGCGTCCCCGCCGACCTGGGGGCGCGGATCTTCGAGCGCACCATCAGCGGGCGGAACTCGACCGGCATCGGGCTGGCCGTCGCCCGGGACCTCGCCGAGGCCGACGGCGGCCGCCTGGAGCTCCTGCAGTCCCGGCCCCCCGTCTTCGGCCTCTTCCTGTCCCGCACGCAGCCGTCGAAGAAAGCGTCGTCGGAGCGCACCGGCCCGACGGTGCGCTGAGGGGGGAGACAGCCTCAGCGGCTCGGGGGCGGCAGGGTGCGGAAGACCCAGGTGCGGTACGACCAGAAACGGAACAGCGTGCCGATGCCGATGCCGAGGAACTTGAAGATGTTGCTCTGCAGCGGGCTGTCCCAGCCGAAGCCGTAGGTCGCGGTGTACAGCACACCGTTCTCGATCACCAGGCCGACCGCGCTGAACAGCAGGAACAGCGACATCTCGCGGGTGCGGCCGCTCTTGTCGCGGTCCCGGTAGGTGAAGTACCGGAAGCCCAGGTAGTTGAAGACGATCGCGACGACGGTGGCGACGATGCTGGCCCGCACCACCTGGAGGTCGGTCGTGTGCCGCACCAGGTTGAAGACCAGCAGGTTGACCAGGACGCCCGCGCCGCCCACGGCGCCGAACTTCGCGACCTCACGGACCAGCCGTACGATCCGCTCCCGCATCGCGGCGCGCGGCGCGGGAGGAGCGGGGGGAGCCGTCCGGGCACCCGAGGAACCATGTCCCATGGTCGTGCAGGCTCCCGTCCATCGGTCGTCGTCGATCCGGCCATGCTAACCACCCGGGTGTGCGATCTTCCTGCGGGCACGGGGGCGGAGCGCCCCGGGGGAGGCGGGGGAAACGGCCGGCAGACCGGTGGGCCCCGCGCGGCCGATACGCTAGGGGTGTGACGTTCCCGGTAGTCGGCATGGTCGGCGGGGGCCAGCTCGCGCGTATGACACACGAGTCGGGCATCCCGCTGGGCATCAGGTTCAAGCTCCTCAGTGACACCCCTCAGGATTCCGCGGCGCAGGTCGTCGGTGATGTCGTCGTCGGCGACTATCGCGACCTGGACACGCTGCGCGCGTTCGCGAGGGGCTGCGACGTGATCACCTTCGATCACGAACACGTACCGACCGAGCACCTACGGGCCCTGGAGGCGGACGGCATCCCCGTGCGTCCGGGGCCCGACGCGCTGGTCCACGCCCAGGACAAGGGGGTGATGCGCGCGAAGCTCACGGAGATCGGGATCCCCTGCCCCCGGCACCGGATCGTCACCGATCCGGCCGACGTGGCCGCCTTCGCGGCGGAGGGCGATGGGGGCCCCTCCCGCTCGGGCGAAGCCGAGAGTGGGGGATTCCCGGTCGTCCTGAAGACCGTCCGCGGCGGCTACGACGGCAAGGGCGTGTGGGTCGTCGGCTCCGTCGAGGAGGCCGCCGAGCCCTTCCGCGCCGGCGTGCCCGTGCTGGCGGAGGAGAAGGTCGACTTCGTCCGCGAGCTGGCCGCCAACGTCGTCCGCTCCCCGCACGGCCAGGCGGTGGCCTACCCCGTCGTCGAGTCCCGGCAGGTGAACGGCGTCTGCGACACGGTGATCGCACCCGCCCCCGGCCTGGACCGGGACCTGGCGCTGAAGGCCGAGGAGATGGCGCTCAGCATCGCCAAGGAGCTGGACGTCGTCGGGCACCTCGCCGTCGAGCTGTTCCAGACCCGCGACGGCCGCATCCTCGTCAACGAGCTCGCGATGCGCCCGCACAACTCCGGCCACTGGACGATGGACGGCGCGATCACCTCGCAGTTCGCCAACCACGTCCGCGCCGTCCTCGACCTCCCCCTCGGCGACCCGCGCCCGCGCGCCCCGTGGACGGTCATGGTCAACGTCCTCGGCGGCGACTACCCCGACATGTACTCCGCGTACCTGCACTGCATGGCCCGCGACCCCCAGCTCAAGATCCACATGTACGGCAAGGACGTGAAGCCCGGCCGCAAGGTCGGCCACGTCAACACCTACGGCGACGACCTGGACGACGTGCTGGAGCGCGCCCGTCACGCTGCCGGCTACCTGAGAGGGACGATCACCGAATGAGCCAGGCCAGCCCGGACAGCCCGGTCGTCGGCATCGTCATGGGGTCGGACAGCGACTGGCCCGTGATGGAGGCCGCCGCCAAGGCCCTCGACGAGTTCGAGATCCCCTACGAGGTCGACGTCGTCTCCGCCCACCGCATGCCCCGCGAGATGATCGCGTACGGCGAGCAGGCGGCCGGCCGCGGACTGAAGGCGATCATCGCGGGCGCGGGCGGTGCCGCCCACCTGCCCGGCATGCTCGCCTCCGTCACCCCGCTGCCGGTCATCGGCGTGCCGGTGCCGCTGAAGTACCTGGACGGCATGGACAGCCTCCTGTCCATCGTGCAGATGCCGGCCGGCGTGCCCGTCGCCACCGTCTCCGTCGGCGGTGCCCGCAACGCCGGTCTGCTGGCCGCCCGCATGCTCGCCGCGCACGACGAGGAGCTGCTCGCCCGGATGCGCGAGTTCCAGCAGGAGCTGAACGACCAGGCCACCGAGAAGGGCAAGCGGCTGCGCGCCAAGGCCGAGGGCTCCGGAGCCTTCGGCTTCGGGAAGTGACGCCGATGACCTCCCTGGACCGGGCCCGGGAGCTGCTGCGGGAGTTCCCCGTCGTCGACGGCCACAACGACCTGCCCTGGGCCCTGCGCGAGCAGGTCCGCTACGACCTCGACGCCCGGGACATCGCCGCCGACCAGTCCGCCCACCTGCACACCGACCTCGCCCGCCTGCGGTCCGGCGGCGTCGGCGCGCAGTACTGGTCGGTGTACGTCCCCTCGGGCCTGCCCGCCCCGGTGACGGCGACGCTGGAGCAGATCGACTGCGTACGGCGGCTGATCGACCGGCACCCCGGGGAGCTGCGGGCCGCGCTGACCGCCGCCGACATGGAGGCGGCCCGCGCGGAGGGCCGTATCGCGTCGCTGATGGGCGCCGAGGGCGGCCACTCCATCGACGACTCGCTGGCCGCCCTGCGCGCCCTGTACGCGCTCGGCGTGCGCTACATGACGCTCACCCACAACGAGAACGTGGCGTGGGCGGACTCGGCGACCGACGAGCCCGGCGTCGGCGGCCTGTCGGCCTTCGGCCGCGAGGTCGTGCGGGAGATGAACCGCGAGGGCATGCTCGTCGACCTCTCGCACGTCGCCGCGACGACGATGCGCGACGCGCTGGACACCTCCGCCGCGCCGGTGATCTTCTCGCACTCCTCCGCCCGCGCCGTCTGCGACCACCCGCGCAACATCCCGGACGACGTGCTGGAGCGCCTGCCCGCCAACGGCGGCGTGGCGATGGTGACGTTCGTGCCGAAGTTCGTGCTCCAGGCCGCCGTGGACTGGACGGCCGCCGCCGACGAGAACCTGCGCGCGCACGGCTTCCACCACCTGGACACCAGCCCCGAGGCGATGAGGATCCACCGCGCCTTCGAGGAACGCGTCCCGCGCCCCGTCGCCACCGTGTCCACGGTCGCCGACCACCTCGACCACATGCGCGAGGTCGCCGGCGTCGACCACCTCGGCATCGGCGGCGACTACGACGGCACCGCCTTCACCCCGGACGGCCTGAACGACGTCTCCGGCTACCCGAACCTCGTCGCCGAACTGCTCGACCGCGGCTGGTCCCAGGCCGACCTGGCCAAGCTGACCTGGAAGAACGCGGTCCGGGTACTGGGCGACGCCGAGGACGTGGCCCGGGCGCTCCGGGCGACACGGGGCCCGTCGAACGCGACGATCACCGAACTCGACGGCTGAACGGCGGCCTCCCCCCGGCACCGGCGCACGCCGGGCGACCGGGACGGCGGAGGTGACGTACCGCCCACGGCCCAGGCCCCGCAGGGCCTGGGCCGTCCGGTGTTCAGCCCGTCGGACGGCCCATCGCCCGGTACGTCCACCCGGCCCGCCGCCAGGCCTCCGCGTCCAGGGCGTTGCGCCCGTCGAGGACCACCCGTGCCGCCACCGCCTCGCCCAGCGCCTGCGGGTCCAGCTCGCGGAACTCCCGCCACTCCGTCAGGTGCAGCACCACGTCCGCGCCCCGCACCGCCTCCAGCGCCGAGCCGGCGTACCCGAGCGTCGGGAACAGCCGCCGGGCGTTCTCCATGCCCTTCGGGTCGTACACCGTCACCTGCGCGCCCTGGAGGTGGATCTGCCCGGCGACGTTCAGCGCGGGGGAGTCCCGCACGTCGTCCGAGTCGGGCTTGAAGGTGGCGCCCAGCACCGCGACGCGCCTGCCCAGGAAGGGGCCACCGCCCAGCGCCTGCCGGGTGAGCTCCACCATCCGGCCGCGCTGGCGCATGTTGACCGAGTCGATCTCGCGCAGGAAGGTCAGCGCCTGGTCGGCGCCCAGCTCACCGGCGCGCGCCATGAACGCCCGGATGTCCTTGGGCAGGCAGCCGCCGCCGAAGCCGATCCCGGCCCGCAGGAACTTCTTCCCGATCCGGTCGTCGTACCCGATGGCCTCCGCCAGCCTGGCGACGTCGCCGCCGGCGGCCTCGCAGACCTCCGCCATCGCGTTGATGAAGGAGATCTTCGTCGCCAGGAAGGAGTTCGCGGCCGTCTTCACCAGCTCGGCCGTCGGGAAGTCGGTGACCACGAACGGGGAGCCCTCGGCGACCGGCGTGGCGTACACCTCGCGCAGCAGCTTCTCGGCCCGCTCGCTGCGCACCCCGACCACGATCCGGTCGGGGTGCAGCGTGTCCTGGACGGCGAAGCCCTCCCGCAGGAACTCCGGGTTCCACGCGAGCTCGGCGTCACCACCCGCCGGGGCGTGCTCGGCGAGGTAGGCGGCCAGCCGGTCCGCGGAGCCCACCGGCACGGTCGACTTGCCGACGACCAGCGCGGGTCCGCGGAGATGCGGCGCGAGCGAGGCCAGCGCGGAGTCGACGTACGACATGTCGCAGGCGTACTCGCCGTGCTTCTGCGGCGTGTTCACGCACAGGAAGTGCACGTCGCCGAAGGCCGCGACCTCGGCGAAGTCGGTGGTGAAGCGCAGCCGGCCGCTGGACCCCCCGATCCCCGCCACGTGCCTGCGCAGCAGCTCCTCCAGACCCGGCTCGTACATCGGGACCTCGCCCCGCTGGAGCATCTCGATCTTCTCGGGCACCACGTCCAGCCCGAGGACCTCGAAACCGAGCTCGGCCATGGCCGCCGCGTGGGTCGCGCCGAGGTAGCCGGTGCCGATCACGGTGATCTTGAGGGCCATGGGGTGCTCCAGGGATGTACGGCGGGCGTGCGGGCCGAGCATATCGGGGGCGCCGTGCCGACCGTCCGGACGGCTGTCGTCAACCTCACCTATCCACGACCGCGCACAGGGCTCTAAAATTTGGGTTACTTAACAGTAGTTAGCGTGCCCAGCATCACCCTGTTTTGGAGCGTGAGAGACCTTGGCCGGATCGGCTGACTTCGACCTGTACCGCCCGTCCGAGGAGCACGACATGCTCCGCGACGCCGTCCGCGCGCTGGCCGAGGCGAAGATCGCGCCGCACGCCGCGGCCGTCGACGAGGAGGCCCGCTTCCCGCAGGAGGCCCTCGACGCCCTGACCGCGAACGACCTGCACGCGGTACACGTCCCCGAGGAGTACGGCGGCGCGGGCGCCGACGCCCTCGCCACGGTGATCGTCATCGAGGAGGTGGCCCGCGTCTGCGCGTCCTCCTCCCTCATCCCCGCGGTGAACAAGCTCGGCTCGCTCCCCGTCATCCTCTCCGGCTCCGAGGCGCTGAAGAAGAAGTACATGACCCCGCTCGCCAAGGGCGACGGCATGTTCTCCTACTGCCTCTCCGAGCCCGACGCGGGCTCCGACGCGGCCGGCATGAAGACCAGGGCCGTGCGCGACGGCGACCACTGGATCCTCAACGGCGTCAAGCGCTGGATCACCAACGCCGGCGTCTCCGAGTACTACACGGTCATGGCGGTCACCGACCCCGCCAAGCGCTCCAAGGGCATCTCCGCCTTCGTCGTCGAGAAGTCCGACGAGGGCGTCTCCTTCGGCGCCCCGGAGAAGAAGCTCGGCATCAAGGGCTCCCCGACCCGCGAGGTCTACCTCGACGACGTCCGCATCCCCGCCGACCGCATGATCGGCGAGGAGGGCACCGGCTTCGCCACCGCGATGAGGACGCTGGACCACACCCGCATCACCATCGCCGCCCAGGCCCTCGGCATCGCCCAGGGCGCCCTCGACTACGCCAAGGGCTACGTCCAGGAGCGCAAGCAGTTCGGCAAGCCGATCGCCGACTTCCAGGGCGTCCAGTTCATGCTCGCCGACATGGCCATGAAGATCTCGGCCGCCCGCGCCCTGACCTACCAGGCCGCCGCCGCCTCCGAGCGCGGCGACGCCGACCTCACCTACCTGGGCGCCGCCGCCAAGTGCTTCGCCTCCGACATCGCCATGGAGGTCACCACGGACGCCGTCCAGCTCCTCGGCGGCTACGGCTACACCCGTGACTACCCGGTGGAGCGCATGATGCGCGACGCGAAGATCACCCAGATCTACGAAGGCACGAACCAGGTCCAGCGCATCGTCATGGCGAGGAACCTCCCCTGACGAGCACGCCCCCCGCACGAGAAGCGGCCCCCGGCGAGAGACGCCGGGGGCCGCTTCCCGTGTGCGCGGCTTGGGCGCGCACGGCCCGGCCCTCGTGCGTCACGGGTGGCTTTCCGCCATGACCGCGCAATGATCGAGCCAACTCGTTGTACGCATCGCTGGCACCTGCTAATTTTTTTTGGCAGGAGCAAGGAGTCCGTATGAACCTCTCTGATCTCACCGGAGACGAGTTGACGAAGGTGCTCGCCGCTCTGTCCAACCCGCATCGGCTGCGTGTCGTCGCGGCCGTGGCCAGGGAGCGCAACTACGTGAGCCGGCTGGCCCGGGAGCTCCGCATCAGCCGGGCCCTGCTGCAGGTGCACCTGCGCAAGCTGGAGAGCGCCGGCCTGGTCACCTCCACGATCGAGGTCTCGGAGGACGGAAAGGCGATGAAGTACTACGAAGTCGTGCCCTTCGCCTTGGACCTGACTCCACGCAGTGTCATCAGGCTCGCCGAGACGATCACCGTCGCGACCGAAGAAGAGGCCGGCCAGGCCGAGGGGGAACGATGAACCACATCTACGATCTGAACGGCATCATCATCACGCTGGGCGTCCTGCTGTTGCTCACGCCCGTGATCATCGTGGCCCTGCGGCAGATCGGCAAGACACAGCGCGCCAAGGCCGTCCTCGCCCGTGAGCAGGAGTACCGGCGGCTCACCGAGATGGCCCTGACCACACAGGAACTGCTGGACCAGCGGCTGTCGGAGATCTCCGCCCAGCTCGGCGACGTACGGGCGCGCGTCGAGTCCATGGAACGCACCCTCAAGGACGTCGAGTAGCCGCGACCGGGCACCGGCCCGTCGCCCTGCGCACCGCCGATCCCCTTCCCGCCGGACCTCACCCAGGGAGAACCGAACCATGCACGCGAAGCGCGTCGGAAACAGATCCGGCCGTCCCGTCCTGGCCGTCGTGTCGGCCGTCCTCGCCGGCGCCGCGCTCACGGCGTGCGGCGAGAAGACCGTGGTGGACGAGTCGCGGTACCGGGTCGACGACAAGGTGACGTCCCTGCGCGTCACGTCGAACGGCGGGAACGTCGAAGTGGTCGCCGGGGACGGCCCGGCGGTCGACGTCACCGAGCGGATCGCGTACGAGGACGAGAAGCCGCGCACCCGACACTCCGTGCGCGACGGCGCGCTCACCCTGGACGCTCCCGGTTGCGCGAAGGGCGACTCCGGTGAGTGCAGCGTCGACTACACCCTCACGGTTCCGCGCGGCACCGTCCTGTCCGTGGACACGGGCGGCGGCGACATCACCGTGCGGGGCCTTGCCGGGGCCGTGGACGCGGAGGCCGGCGGGGGCGACATACGGATCGACGGGGTCGCGGCGAAGAAGGTCGCCGCGCGCAGCGGCGGCGGCGACATCGACGCCTCCTTCACCGCGGCGCCCGACCGGGTCGAGACCGAGTCGGGGGGCGGCGACGTCACGGTGCGGCTGCCCGCGGGCCCCTACGCGGTGGACGCCAGGGCCGACGGCGGCGACCGCCGGGTGGACGTGGCCGGTGATCCGGCCTCCGCGCACAGGGTGAAGGCCCGCACGGGCGGCGGGAACCTCGCCGTCACCGCCGTCGGCTGACGGTGCCGCGGCGACCGGGGCGGCCTCGTCCGGCCGTGCCGGGCCGCCTCCCCGGCCGTCCGGGTCATGCGGCGGTGGGGGCACCCGCGACGCGGCGCTCGCCGCCGTTGCGCTCCTGCCAGAGGCGGTACACCTCGACGGCCTCCGCGCGCTCCTCGTGGCGCATCGGCAGCCGGCGCTCCTGCCAGGGCTTGGCGAACTCGTCGTAGAACGTGGCCAGTTCGAAGTACTTGCGGTCGTCGACGTAGTGGGGCTCGTAGGCGTCGCGGGTGGTGAGGAAGACGACCTCGTCCGGCGAGCAGTAGTACAGCGAGCCCAGGCACATCGGGCAGGGGTGGGCGAGGACGTAGACGGTGGTGCCGGTCAGGTGCTCGGTGCCGAGGGCGGTGCAGGCGGCGCGGATGGCGAGGATCTCCGCGTGGGCGGTGGGGTCACCGGTCTGGGCGACCCTGTTGGGGCTCTCGGCGAGGATCTCGCCGTCCTTGACGACGACGGTCGCGAAGGGGCGGCCGCCCTCGGCGACGTTCCGGCGGGCGAGGTCGATGGTGCGCTGGGCGAAGTCCATGAAGGTCCTCCAGGGGCGGGAGAAGGGGGGCGCGAGGCCGCCGGCGGGTGGCCTCGCGGGGGTCGGGGCGGGGCGGGCGGAGGGCTGTTCCTCCGGCCCGCCCCGTCGCCGTCCTTCTGCGGTGCCGTCCCGGCGACGGGTCAGAAGGGCTTGGTCGGCAGGTACTTGCCGTCGAGGGTGATGACGGCGCGCTCGCCGCCCTCGGGGTCGGCGACCTTCTTCACGTCGAGCCTGAAGTTGATCGCGGAGATGATGCCGTCACCGAACTCCTCGTGCACCAGGGCCTTGAGGGTCGTGCCGTAGACCTGGAACATCTCGTAGAAGCGGTACATGGTCGGGTCGGTCGGGATCCGGTTCGGCATCGAGCCGCGCACCGGGACGGTCTGCAGCAGCAGCGCCGCGTCGCCGTCCAGGCCCAGCAGTTCGGCCACGGCCTTCGCGGACTCCTCCGGCAGCGGGTGCTGGCCGAGGACGGCGGCGGTGGTGAAGGCCACCGACAGGCCCGAGGCCTCGGCGATCTGCTTCCAGGACAGGTTCTTGGCGGTCTTCGCCTCCACGGCCCTGGCGGCCAGGGCCTCACGGGCGGTCTGGTCGAACTGTGCGTGCAGCATGGCGGTTACGTCCTTTCGGGGGCCGCTTCACGGGAAGAAGCGGGGGAGTGGGGGTGGGGGTCAGGTCGCGGCCGCGGCACCGGCCGCGGTGAGGTTCTCGACCCGGCCGGTGGGGATGTCGTAGACCCAGCCGTGCAGGGCGACCGTCCCCTCCGCCAGGGCCTTGGCGACCGAGGGGTGGGTGGCCAGGTTCGCCAGCTGGGCGAGCACGTTCTGCCGCACCAGGGCGGGAACGTCACCGTTCGCGGAGGCGCGGGCGACCGAGGCGGAGGCGAGCCGGAGCCAGTCGGCGACCGCCGGGGTGCCACCGAGGTCGTGCCCCTCGGCGAGGGCGGTCATCGCGCCGCACGCGGAGTGACCGCAGACGACGATGTCCTTGACGCCCAGCGCGGCGACGGCGTACTCGATGCTCGCCGCGACACCGTCGGCGCCCGGGGCGTGCGCGGGCACGAGGTTGCCGGCGGTGCGGACGACGAACAGGTCGCCCGGCTCGGCGCCGGTGATCAGCTCGGGGACGACGCGGGCGTCGGAGCAGCCGATGAACAGCGTGTGCGGCGCGTGATGCGTGGCCAGGTGCGCGAAGAGCCGCGCCTTGGCCGGGAAGACGTCGCTCCGGAAACGGGCGACGCCCTCGGTCAGGTCCTGCATGGTCACTCCCTTCGGGTGGTGGCCGGCCCGGTGGGCTGGTGAAATCCACCATGCATGACCTGCCGCTATAGAGTCCAAGAGTCATTGGGCATAGGAGCTATCGACCGCATCTATAGTCGGTTCCATGGCTGTTCTCGAACTGCGTCACCTGCGTTATCTGCTCGCCGTCGCCGAACACGGCAGCTTCACGCGCGCCGCCGAGGAGCTGCACATCTCCCAGCCCACGCTCTCCCAGCAGGTCAAACAGCTGGAGCGGACCCTGGGCGTGCAGCTGCTGGACCGCACCGGCCGCACGGTGCGGCTCACCGACGCCGGCGCCGTCTACGTCGACCACGCCCGGCGGGCGCTGCGCGACCTGGCCGCCGCCGAACGCGCCGTCCACGACGTCCAGGACCTCTCGCGCGGTCACCTGCGCCTGGGGGTCACCCCCACCTTCACGGCCTATCTGACCGGCCCGCTCACCGCCGAGCTCCACCGCCGCCACCCCGGCATCGGCCTCACCCTGGTGGAGACGACCCAGGACCGCATCGAAGCGGCCCTGCTCGCCGACGACCTCGACCTCGGCATCGCCTTCGCCGGCCCCCACCTGCCCGGCGTCACCGCCACCGCGCTGTTCACCGAGACGCTCACCCTGGTCACCGGCGCCCACCGCCCCGGCGCCGGCCGGGCGGACCCGCTACCCGTGAGGGAACTCGCCGACCGGCGACTCGCCCTGCTCAGCGGCGACTTCGCCACGCGCGGTCACATCGACGCCTACTTCGCCCGGCACCGGACCACCCCGCGCACCACGGTCGAGGCCAACTCCGTCCAGGCCCTCACCGAGATCGTCCAGCGCACGGACCTGGCCACGGTCCTGCCCGACGCCATCACCCACGACCACCCCCGCCTGGCCCCCGTCCCCCTGGACCCGCCCATGCCCACCCGCACGGTCACCCTCCTGCACCGCGAGGGCGCCTACCGCAGCGCCGCCACCCGTGCCTTCACCCGGCTCACCCGCGACCTCGTCCGCGCCCGCGGCTACGCGCCCGCCCCGTGACGCGGGTCGCCGCGCGGACCCGCCGCCGGAACCGGCGGGTCCGCGCGGCGACCGGACGGGAACCGGGAGGTCAGTCCTCGAAGCCCTCCGCGATGCGGCGCTCCCGCAGTTCCATGATCGCCCGGCGGCGGGCCAGGCGGTGGGTGCGGCGGATCTGGGCCTCCTGGTAGCGGCGCTTGTCCTGCTCGGTCTCGGGGATGACCGGCGGGACCAGGCGCGGCTTGCCGTCGGCGTCCACCGCGGCGAAGACCAGGTAGGCCGAGCCGACCTGGGTGGCGGGGGCGGACTCGTTCCAGCGCTCGGCCAGGACCCGGACACCGACCTCCATGGAGGTGCGGCCGGTCCAGTTGACCTGGGCCTTCACATGGACGAGGTCGCCGACGCGGACCGGTTCGAGGAACGCCATCTCGTCCATGGACGCGGTCACCGCGGGGCCGCCGGAGTGCCGTCCGGCCACGGCGCCCGCCGCGTCGTCCACCAGCTTCATGATCACTCCGCCGTGCACCGTGCCCAGCAGGTTGGTGTCGCTGTGGGTCATGATGTGGCTGAGGGTGGTGCGGGAGGCCGAGGTCGGCTTGCCCGGGATCTCCGGGGCCGCCGGCCGCGCGGCCGAGGCCTGTTCTGCCTGGTCTGTCATGACCTCCACCTTATGCCGGGGCGGCGGAGGCGTGGATTTGTGTCAGCTTCGCAACAGCGCCGATCCTATTTTCCGACGCCCCTTGTACGGCCCACAGGGCGGACCGGCACACTGTTCCGCATGAATGATTGGCCCGAGGGGCGACCCGGTGACAACCGCGCCGGCCGGTACGGACGCGGCAGCGCGAGCGCACAGCCCGAGAGTGCCCGCGTGATGCGTCAGGTCCGCCGCGGCGCGGTGCCGCCGCCCGGCCCGGGCCGGGCGGCCCCGCCGTACGGCGGGGTGCCGCAGCAGCCGTCGTACGTCGACGGCCGGGGCCACGGCGGCCAGGACGCGTACGACAGCGGCTACAACACCGGCCAGGTCTACGGCAGCCCCGGCGGCCGGGGCCGGGGCCCCGGCGGGCCCGGTCCGGGCGGTCCGCGTCCCGCGCCCGACTGGCGGCGCCGCATCAAGTGGACGGCGATCACGGTGGCGACCGTGCTGGTCGTCACCACGGTCGGCACCTACTTCTGGGCCGACTCCAAGCTCAACCGCGAGGTCGACCTGTCCAAGGTCATCGACCGCCCCGAGGCCGGCGAGGGCACGAACTACCTGATCGTCGGCTCCGACAGCCGCGAGGGCATGACCGACGAGCAGAAGAAGGAACTGCACACCGGTTCCGCCGAGGGCAAGCGCACCGACTCGGTGATGATCCTGCACACCGGGGACAACGGGTCGACGCTCGTCTCGCTGCCCCGCGACTCCCACGTGGAGATCCCGAGCTTCGTCGGCTCCGAGTCCGGCAAGAAGTACGAGGGCACCGGCCGGCACGTGAAGCTGAACGCCGCGTACGCGGAGGACGGGCCCGAACTGCTGGTGCGCACCGTCGAGTTCAACACCGGGCTGCGCATCGACCACTACGTCGAGATCGGCTTCGCCGGCTTCGCGAACATCGTGGACGCGGTCGGCGGTGTCGAGATGGACATCCCGCAGGACATCAAGGACAAGAAGTCCGGCGCCGACCTCAAGAAGGGCAGGCAGACCCTGAACGGCGAGGAGGCCCTGGCCTTCGTCCGTACCCGGTACGCGCTGGCCGGCTCCGACCTGGACCGCACCAAGAACCAGCAGAAGTTCCTGTCGGCCCTGGCGAACCAGGTGGCCACCCCGTCGACCGTGCTGAACCCGTTCAGGCTGTACCCGACCATGGGCGCGGGCCTCGACTCCCTCGTCGTCGACAAGGACATGGGCCTGTTCGACCTGGCCGGCATGTTCTGGGGGATGAAGAGCGTCAGCGGCGGTGAGGGCACGTCGATGAACATGCCGGTCTCCGGCAGCGTCGGCGGGAACCTCAGGTGGGACGACGCCAAGGTGAAGAAGCTGGTGGAGCAGTTGAAGAACGACGAGAAGGTCACCGTCTCCGGCGACTGAGCCGGGTGCCGCGTCCGTGCGGGACCCGGTGGCCGTGCGGGACCCGATGGCCGTGCGGGACCCCGCGTCCGGGCGGGGCCCGGTGACCGGGCCGGGCCCCGGTCACCGCTTCCCGCACACCACCTCGTCGCCGCGCACCACCGTGCCCGTCTCCTGCGGCGGTTCCGCCGGCCGCACCTTCACCACCCGTCTGAAGTCGGCGCCCGCGATCACCTTCAGCGTCGGGCCCTGGCCCCGTACCGGCCTGAGCTCGCTGCCGGGCAGGGCGGCGGCCAGGGACTTCGCCGAGTTGTCCCAACGGGGGTCGAAGGCGACGACGGTCCGTGCGACGGCGCGGTCGGCGGCGTTCACCGGCGCCCGGGTGGTGCGGAAGCCGGTGGCGGCCAGGGCGTCGTCGATCCGCCGGCCGAGCCCGGCCGTGTGCGTGCCGTTCTCCACCTGCACCCGGATCTGCGCCGGGTCGACCGGGACGCGCACCGGCGCCGGGCCCTTCGGCCGGGGCGCGGGGGCGGTCAGCGGCTCGTCCTCGCGCAGGGCCTCGAAGATCCGCTCGGACTTCGCGGGGTCCCACTTCAGGGTCGAGCCGAAGCCCTTGACGGTGTGGCCGGTCCGGCCGACCGGCACGGTGGTGAACTCGGAGGACGAGGGCGAGAAGTTCCGCATCGCCCGCCCGAGAGCGAGCAGTTCACCGGTGCCGAAGCTCTTGTCGGCCCGTACCGAGCCCAGCACGGTCCGGGCGACGTCGCGGAACCTGAGCGGGTTCAGCAGGATCCCGGAGGAGGTCGCCCGGTCGATCAGGGCGGCCAGGAAACGCTGCTGGCGCTTCATGCGGCTCAGGTCGGAGGCACCGTCGAGGTGACGGGAGCGGACGTACTGCAGGGCCTGTCCGCCGGTCAGCTCGTGCGTGCCGGCCGGCAGGTCGAGGCCGGTGTAGTCGTCCTTGAGCGGCTGGGCGGTGCAGATCCGTACGCCACCGAGGACGTCCACGGTCCGCATGAAGCTGGTGAAGTCGACTTCCAGATAGTGGTCGATCTTCACGTGGGTCATGTGCTCGACGGTGCGGACGGTCAGCTGGGGGCCGCCCTCGGCGTAGGCCGCGTTCAGCTTGAGGGGGTGGCCCCGGTGATGCTCGCCGGTCGTGCGGTCGGTGTGGTCGGGCGTCACGGCGTACGAGTCGCGCGGCAGGCTGACCACGCTGGCCCGCTCCCGGTCCTCCGAGATGTGCACGATCATGATCGTGTCGGTGCAGCGGCAGGGGGCGCCGCCGAGCCGGTACCTCTTCCGTTCCTCCGCGCTGATCCGGTCCCGGCCGTCGGTGCCGACCAGCAGGATGTTCATGCCGTCACCGGCCCGCGGACGGTTCTTCATGTCCCTGAAGGCGTCGACGCGGGCGATGTCCGCGCCGATGCCGGAGAGCACCGCGTGCCCGATCCCGGCGGAGGCGAGCACCACCACCGACAGCGCGGTCACCGCCCGTACGGCCCAGCGCGGCCCCTTCCGCCGTACGGAGGGCCCCTGCGGGCGGCGGGACGGGCCCCGGCGGGAGCGTCGCGGGGGAGGAGCGCCCTGGGGGGACGGGGCCGGGACCCGGGGGGAGCGGGGCGGCGTGGGCAAGGTGACACCTCCGCGAGGACGGGCCCTCGGGACGGAGTCCCGGGCCGGGCGTGGGATCCGTGAGCACCGTAGGCCCATACGATCTGCTGCCCGGGGTGGTGACCCCCGCGGCGCGCACCCGTGTCCCCCGTTCGCGGTAACGTGAGCAGCGATGAACGCCAAGTCCGACGTGCGGCTGCCCGCCGTTTCCGTGATCATGCCCGTCCTCAACGAGGAGCGGCACCTGCGCGGCGCCGTCCGCGCCATCCTCGCCCAGGAGTACGCAGGCGAGATGGAGGTCGTGATCGCCCTCGGTCCGTCCACGGACCGCACGGACGAGATCGCCGCCGAACTCGTCCGCGAGGACCCCCGCGTCCACACCGTGCCGAACCCCACCGGCCGCACGCCCGCCGCGCTCAACGCGGCGATCAGGGCGTCGCGCCACCCCGTCGTCGTCCGCGTCGACGGCCACGGCATGCTCTCGCCGGACTACATCGCCACGGCCGTACGGCTGCTGGAGGAGACCGGCGCGCAGAACGTGGGCGGCATCATGCACGCCGAGGGGGAGAACGCCTGGGAGGAGGCCGTCGCCGCCGCGATGACGTCGAAGATAGGCGTGGGCAACGCCGCCTTCCACACGGGCGGGCAGGCGGGGCCCGCCGAGACCGTGTACCTCGGTGTCTTCCGCCGCGAGGCGCTGGAGCGGCAGGGCGGTTACAACGAGGAGTTCATCCGCGCCCAGGACTGGGAGCTGAACTTCCGCATCCGCGAGGCCGGCGGCCTGATCTGGTTCTCGCCCGAGCTGAAGGTGTCCTACCGGCCCCGGCCGAGCGTGCGGGCCCTGGCCAGGCAGTACAAGGACTACGGCCGCTGGCGGCACGTCGTCGCCCGCTACCACTCCGGGTCGATCAACCTGCGCTACCTCGCTGCGCCGACCGCCGTGTGCGCGATCGCGGCCGGTGCCGTGGTGGGCGCGGTGCTGACCCCGTGGGGCTTCGTCGTACCCGGCGGCTATCTCGCGGCGATCGTCGCCGGGTCGGTCCCGGCGGGCAAGGGGCTCGGGCTGAAGGCGCGGGCACAGATCCCGGTGGCGCTGGCGACCATGCACATGTCGTGGGGCTGGGGCTTCCTGACCAGCCCGCGGTCGCTGGCCAGGAAGGTCATCGCCTCGCGGCGCCCGGCGGTGCGGCCGGACGCCGACGCGGCCGACGCCGCCGGGGCCCGCTGAGCCGGGCCGGGACCACCGCCCGGCACCACCGGACCACCGCCGTCGGCTCCCTCGGCTCAGGGGCACCGGCTCAGAGGCACCGGCTCACTTGGCGCACTGCACCTGGTCGGCCGTGGACTTCTCGACGCCTTCGGGTGTCTTGCCGGCGGTGGCGTTGAGTTTGATGCCGGCGCCCTTGAAGTCCTTGCCGAGGGTGAGGGTCATGGTGGGCAGGCCCTGGGAGTTGGTGACGCTCTCGCCGGGTTTCATGGCGGCGCCGGACAGGCCGAGGATGTCGGCGAGGGCGCGGGCCTGGTCGGCCTGGTCGGGGGCGTATTCCAGGGTGGTCCTGTCGAGGGGGGCGGGGGCGTTGCCGCCGTTCTCGGACTTGGTGACGCCGGCCTCGGTCTGGAGGTAGCGCAGTTCCTGCTGGGCGCTGCCGCCGGGGGCGCCGCCGTTGAGGATGCGGACGCGGATCTCGGAGGGGTCGGACTTCTCGCCCTTCAGGCGTGCGGCGACGGCGTCGGCCTCCTTCTTCTTCTCCGCCTTCTCCTTCTTCTCGACCTCGGTGAAGGAGATGTCGTTGCGGATCATGTCGAAGACCTGGGCGGCGGGTCCCTCCTGGAGGACGACCGTCGCCTTGACCTTCTCGGCCGGGTTGTCCTTCACCGGCACCGTGGCGAACGAGATGTTCTTCGTCGGAACCTTCTTCAGCTCCAGGGCGATGTCCTTGAGCGTGCCGACGTCGCCGATGGGCTTGTCCACGGTGAGCGCCTTCGTGGCGGCCTCGGCGAGCTTCAGCAGCTTGGTGGGGCTGGTGAGGGTGTCGCCGGAGGACATCTTCCGCATGAGCGAGCCCAGGAACTGCTGCTGCGCCTTGATGCGGTCCAGGTCGCCGTGGTTGCCGAAGGCGTGCCGGGTGCGGAGGAAGGCGAGGGCCTCTTCGCCCTCCACCTTGCTCTTGCCCGCGGGCAGGACGAGTTTGGACTGCTTGTCGTCGACGGCCTTCTCCACGCAGACCTCCACGCCGTCGACCGCGGTGGTCAGCGTCTTGACCGCGTTGAAGTCGGCCATCATGAAATGGTCGACCGGTATGCCGGTCGCCTCCTTCACCGTGCGCATGGTGCAGCCCGCGTCCCGGCCGTTCTCGCCGAGGCTCCGGTTGAAACGCACACCCTGCTGCCCGGGGACGACCTTCGTGCTCCCGTCCTCCTGCACGGTCGGGCAGTCCGGGATGTCGACGATCAGGTCACGGGGGATGCTCAGCGCGGTGGCGTTGGAGCGGTCCTTGGCCACGTGCAGCAGGATGTTGGTGTCGGCGTGCCCGGGGCTGCCGGCGTCGCCGTACCCCTCGTTGCCGGCACCGGTGCGCTTGTCGGTGCCGATGATGAGGATGTTGAAGGCCTCGTCCTTCTTGAAGCTGCTGCTGCCCGCGCTGCCGATGTCCGTCGTCGAGACGTTGCCCTCGAGGTGCTTGAGGTAGAGGTAGCCGCCGACGCCGGCCACGAGGACGACGAAAGCCGTCGTGCCGCCGGTCCACAGCAGGATCTTCCTGCCCTTCGGCTTCTTCGCCGGCCGCCTGCCGCGCCGCCCGGACGCTGCCCCCGCGGGGGAAGCGGTCTCCTCGGGGGCGGGCCGGCGCCGCCGCTGCGGCGGGACTTCCCGGCCGGGGGCCGCCGTACGGAGGGAGGCCGTGCCGCCGCCGGTGCCGCTCGCTCCGCCCCCGCCGCCCGCGCGGGGTGCCGGAACGGTCGGCTGCGGCGCGGTGGAAGGCAGCCGCAGTTCGTATTCGCCGGTCCGCGGATTGAGCACCCACTGGTCTGCGGGGTCGATGTCCTCGGCCCGCCCACGTCCTTGCGCGTCCACGGTCTCCCAGTCCTCCGTCGGGGCCACGCGGCGCCTTTCCGTAAGGCGCACGATGAAGGGTCAACAAGTGCACGACGCCAGGGCGGACCTCGCGGCGGGGCCACTGGAGCGTTCACACTATCGGCCCAGTTCAGCGTCGAACGACAGCGGTGACAAATTCGACTTCCCTACAACAGGGCAATCCGCCCCATTTCTGGGACGCCTACCAGCGGTAGGGCGCATACACGTCCATGCACTTGCCGGTGTCGGCGCCGTTGAGGGCGTCACTGCTGTCCGGCAGCTCGCCGGCCTCGGGCGTCTTCTGCTCCGGATACGTCGCGCCCTCACGCCAGTCGGCGCCCACGACGACCGTGACACCGGACACGTCCGTGGACTGCCGTACCGCGCTCGCCGGGATCCCCAGCGCGTCGGCGACCCGCCGTGCGTCACCGGCCAGGTCGGCGCTCGGGTACCGGACGACGGTCTTCTCCTCGGACGCGGCCGAGGTGTCGTCCGTCGCCGCCTTGGCGAAGCCCTTCTCCGTCAGTGTCCCGACGACCGCGGTCGCGCGGCCGCCGACCGGGCCGCTGGTGCCGGTCCGGGTGGCGTTCTGCACGAGGACGCCGATCTCGGCGTCGGCGGCGGCCGAGTCCGCGGGCGCCTTGTCGCCGGTGTTCTTCCCGCCGGTGCTCCTGCCGCCGCCGGTCCCGGTTCCGGCCTTCGGGCCCTTGTCGTCGAAGGGCACGTCGTCGCGGAGCATCGCCCACAGCTTCTCGGCGTCCGGGGCCTGCAGCAGGTGGTTCCGGTCCAGGGGGTCCTGGACGGTGGGGATCGTCGTCATGGTGATGCGGTCCGTGGGCACCGTCCTGAGCTGCATGGCCAGGTCGTACAGCTTCTTGACGGTGCCGATCTCCTCGGAGACCTCCAGGGCCTTCGTCGCCGCGTCGGCCAGGTCCATCAGGCGTGTGGTGTCGGTGAAGATGTTCTGGCTCTTCAGGGTGCGGATCATCGAGTTCATGTACATGTGCTGGGCCCGGGCGCGCAGCGGGTCGCTGCCCCAGGCATGCCGGGTGCGCAGCCACTGCAGGGCCTGCTCGCCCTTGACCTTGTGCGGTCCCTTCGTCATGTACAGGCCGGAGCCGCCCTCCCTGCCGGGCTTCGGACGGTCGTCGACGTTGTGGTTCACGCACACCTCGACCCCGCCGACGGCGTCCGCCATCCGCACGACGCCCGCGAAGTCGATCGTCATCCAGTGGTCGATGTACACACCGGTGAGGTTCTCCCAGGTGGCGAGGGTGCAGCCGGCGCCGCCGCGGGCCAGCGACGCGTTGATGATGGTGTTGGTCGCCGGGTAGGTCCTGCGGGTGTCCGGATCGGTGCACTTCGGGATGTCGACGCGGGTGTCGCGCGGGATGCTGACCACGGCGGCGCTCTTGCGGTCGGCGGACAGGTGGATGAGCATCTGCACGTCGGCGAGCGGCGGGTTGTCGCGGTGGTTCTTGCCGCCGCCCAGGGCCACGTTGGCGTCGGAGGCGCGGCTGTCGGAGCCGATCAGCAGGATGTTCAGGGGCGTCTGTCCGGCCGCGTTCGGCTCGGTCCTGTGCGCCTTGGAGTCGCCGCTGCTGCGCTCGCCCTTCCGGATGTTGGCGTTCAGGTGCTGGTAGTAGAGGTATCCGGCGCCGGCCGTCCCGAGTATCAGGACCGCGAGAGTGGTCGCGGACCACCGGAGCACCCGGTGCTTGCGTCCGGACCGTCGCCGGGACCGCCGGCCGCGCCCCGCGCCGCCCGTTCCGCCCGCTCCCCCCGCGTCGTCCGTCCCGCCCCGGTCGTCAGGGCCGCCTCCACCGCCCGTACCGTCCTCGTGCGGGACCGCCTGCCGGGTGCCCCGGCCGCCTCTTCCGTGCCGGACGGCACCGGATCGCGTCCCCTCCCCGCGCACACCGCTCTGCGTCATGTCTCTCTCTTCCCACCCCATGTGCCGGCCGACGGGCCGACGGACACGTCCTGTTCGCACAGTTGGACGTATGGCACGCCCCTTTGGCTGTACGGCCGCGCGGCGGATTTCCTCCGTCCCGGCCGCGGACACGGCCACCCGGTAGGACGCGAGACCGGGCCCTCAGGTCACTTGGCGCACTGCACCTGGTCGGCCGTGGACTTCTCGACGCCTTCGGGTGTCTTGCCGGCGGTGGCGTTGAGTTTGATGCCGGCGCCCTTGAAGTCCTTGCCGAGGGTGAGGGTCATGGTGGGCAGGCCCTGGGAGTTGGTGACGCTCTCGCCGGGTTTCATGGCGGCGCCGGACAGGCCGAGGATGTCGGCGAGGGCGCGGGCCTGGTCGGCCTGGTCGGGGGCGTATTCCAGGGTGGTCCTGTCGAGCGGGGCGGGGGCGTTGCCGCCGTTCTCGGACTTGGTGACGCCGGCCTCGGTCTGGAGGTAGCGCAGTTCCTGCTGGGCGCTGCCGCCGGGGGCGCCGCCGTTGAGGATGCGGACGCGGATCTCGGAGGGGTCGGACTTCTCGCCCTTCAGGCGTGCGGCGACGGCGTCGGCCTCCTTCTTCTTCTCCGCCTTCTCCTTCTTCTCGACCTCGGTGAAGGAGATGTCGTTGCGGATCATGTCGAAGACCTGGGCGGCGGGTCCCTCCTTGAGGACGACCGTCGTCGGGACCTTCTCGGCCGGGTTGTCGATCACCGGCACCGTGGTGAAGGTCAGGTTCTTCATGTTGAGCTTGCCCAGCTCCAGGCCGAGGTCCTTCAGCTTGCCGATGCTGTCCAGCTTGGCGTCGACGGTCAGCGCCTCGGTGCCCGCCTCGGCCAGCTTCACCATCTTCGACGGGCTGGTGAGGGTGTCGTTGGACTTCAGCTTGCGCATCAGGGCGCTGAGGAACTGCTGCTGGATCCCGATACGGCTCAGGTCGCCGCCGAAGCCCACCGAGTGCCGGGTGCGCACGAACGCCAGCGCCTGCTCGCCCTTGATGGTGTGCGTGCCCGCGGACAGCTTCAGGTGCGAGTCCGGGTCGTCGATGTCCTTCGCCAGGCACACCTCGACGCCGCCGACCGCCGACGTCAGCGTCTTGACCGCGTTGAAGTCGGCGACCATGAAGTTGTCGGGGGTGATACCGGTCAGCTCGGTGACGGTCCGCATGGTGCAGCTGGGCGTACGGCCGTCCTGACCGAGGCTCATGTTGAAACGGGCGTCGGCGGAGCCGGGGATGACCTTCGTGCTGCCGTCCTCCTGCGTGGTCGGGCAGTCCGGGATGTCGACGATCAGGTCGCGGGGGATGCTCAGCGCGGTGGCGTTGGAGCGGTCCTTGGCCACGTGCAGCAGGATCGTGGTGTCGGCGTGCCCGGCGCTTCCGGCGTCGCCGTAACCCTCGTTGCCGGCACCGGTGCGCTTGTCGGTGCCAATCAGCAGGATGTTGATCGCCTTGTCCTTCTGGAAGCCACCCGTGCTCGCGCCGTCGTCCGGGGCGGACTTGATGTTGCCGTTGAGGTGCTCCAGATAGAAGTACCCGGTCGCGGCGGTGCCGAGGACGAGGAACGCCATGGTGCCGCCGCCCCACAGCAGGATCCGCCTGCCCGTCGAACGCTTCTTCTTCGCCGGCCGCCGGCGTCCGCTCCGCCCGGGCGTCGGTTGCCCGGGGCCCGGGCGCGGCCTGCGCGGGTCCGGGACGGTGCGTCCCGGCACGGCCGCGGGCGCCTGCGCGGTACGGCGGGGTGCCGCGTCGGCCGCGTCCGCTCCGCCCGGCGTGCCGCCGCGGGGTCCGGGGAGCGGCGACTGCGGTGCGGAAGGGGCCAGTCGCAGTTCGTATTCGCCGGTGACCGGGTTGAGCACCCACTGGTCTGCGGGGTCGATGTCCTCCGCCCGCCCACGGCCTTGCGCGTCCACGGTCGTCCGATCCTCCGTCGGGGCCACGCGGCGCCTGCCCCTCCAGGCGCCCGGTCTCGGTCACTCAGTGCGCGGCCCCGGGACGGAATCTCGTGGCCGGGCACACCGGAGCGCTCACACTAACCCGCCCGGATCAACGTACGACGACGTACGTGATCCAGCCCACGAACCTTACAAGGGGGCAATCCGGTCCTTTTCCGGGACAAGCGGCCGGCGTCTCATGCCGTACGGAGGCCCGCCGTGCGCCTTTTTGGCCCGCGCTTTACCGGCAGATGTCCTCGGCGGCGGTGTTGCCGCTGAACGTCGGTTCCGGGGAGGCGCCGTTCCCGGGGGCCTTCGTGGCCGGGTTCTCCGTGGCCGGGTTCTTCGCGGCCGCGACCGTCACGGGCTCGTCCGTCCGCAGGCGGGTGAACAGCTTCTCGGCGGCGGGCTCCACGAGTTGGTCGCGATCGGCGTCGCGCGCGTACGGCTCCCGGGGCACGGTCAGGAACTGCACGCGCTCGGCGGGAAGGCCGCGCAGTCCGCGCACGAGGTCGTACAGGCCGCGCAGACTCGCCAGTCCCGGGTCCGTGGTGAGGGACGACGTGGCCGCGTCCAGGACGGGGTAGAGCTTCACCGGGTTCAGCAGTACGTCGTTGCTCTGCACCTTGCTGACGAGCGCCCCCAGGAAACGCTGCTGGCGCTCCATCCGGTCCGTGTCGCTGCCGTCGCCGAGCGACTTGCGGGCCCGGACGTACCCGAGGGCCTGCTCCCCGTCGAGGGTCACCCGGCCCGCGGGCAGGGACAGCCGGGCGTCCTTGTCGTGGACCGGCTCGCGCAGGCACACCTCGACGCCGTCGAGGGCGTCGACCATCTTCTTGAAGCCCTGGAAGTCGACGACCACGTGATGGTCGATCCGGATGCCGGTCAGCTTCTCCGCGGTACGGATGGTGCACGCCGAACCGCCCGCCTCGAAGGCCTGGTTGAACGGGGCGAAGGCCGGTGCGGTGCGGGAGCCGTCCGGGCGGCGGCAGCCGGGCACGTCCACCATCAGGTCCCGGGGGAGCGACACGGCGGTGGCGCTGTCCCGGTCCGCGGCCAGGTGCAGCAGGATCGTGGTGTCCGAGCGTTCCGTGCCGGTGTCCCGTCCGTAGCGCCCGTTGCCGTCACCGGACCGCGAGTCGGAGCCGATCACCAGGACGTTCTGCGCGCCGCGGACCAACGCGGTGGGCCGCTCCTTGTCGTACCGGGCGAGTTCGGCGGCGGCCGCCTCGTCGGCGGTGATGTTCCCGCTCAGCTCGGCGTACACCGCCCATCCGACGCCCACCACCGTGACGCCGAGCGCGAGAGCCGCCGCTCCGGACCAGCGCAGCCGGCGCCGCCGCCGACGCCGCAGCCCGCCCCCGACCGCGGACGCCCCCGCCCCGGGCCCGAGCACACCGGGGGGCGTGCCCGCGTCGTCGTCGCCCACGTCTCCCTCCGTCCCGCTCCCGTACGGCTCCTACGACCATGACCCGCCCGGCCACCGAAGACAGCCCGGAACTGCTCCGAACGGGCACCCCTCCCCGAGAGGCGAACCGCCCCAGCGCCGTGGCGCGCCCCCCGCCCACGCCGGCACCTCATCAACGCCGGCCGCCGAGAACACCGGCACGCGGAACACCGGCCCCCGCAGAACTCACCGCGCCGTCGCCGACACCCGCTCCGCCTCGATCCGCTGGTCGACCACCCCGTCCGCCGCCCGCTCCAGGTGCCGGCACAGCACCACCGACCCCCCCGACGCCAACGGCCCGTACAGCCCCGCGCTCAGTCCCTCCCACGTGTCGTACGGCAGCCCCGACAGGATCCGCGCCCCCGGCCCCGTGAGCCCCAGCCCCGACGCCTCCGCCCGGGCCCGCTCCACCACCTCGGCCGCGCTGAACTCCCGCCCGGCCACGATCAGCGCCGGCGCCTCCGGGTCCACCGGCGCGTACGGCACGAACCGGTCCCCCTGCCCCGGCACCTCCACCGCGTAGTCGGCGAAACCCTCCGGCACCTGCGGGAACCGCCCCCCGAGGGGCCGCAGGGCCAGCGCCACACGCGGACCGGAGCACGCCCGCGCCGCCTCCAGCGACTCGGGCTCCGGCCCGCTGACGACCACGTCCGCGGCGGCTGGATCACCCGCCACGTCGGCGACGACCCCCACCGACGCGCACGCCAGCAGCCACACCGCCGTCTGCCAGTGCGCGGGCAGCAGCAGCGCGACCCGGTCGCCGGGTTCGACGGAGAGTTCGTCCTGGAGCAGGTTGGCGGTCTTGGCCACCCAATTGGCGAAGGTGGCCACGGAGAGTTCGACGCGTTCGCCGGTGGCGTCGTCGTAGAAGGTCACCAGGGGGCGTCCCGGGTCCGCGGCGAGCGCGGAACTCAGCAGGTCGGCAGGGGTGCGGTCAGTCGCGTTCACCCGCGTCAGCGTACGCGGGCCCGCGGATCCGCACCGCGCGGACGGGGGTACCGGACCGCCACCGGTTCGGGCGAAAAGACCCTACAGGCCGTCAAATCCCGTATGGACAGATTTATACGACCATGTCCAAGATCAGGGGCATGCGTGGATTCCTTGCTTCCTCGATCGGCGTCACCTGTGCGGCGGCACTCGCCCTCCCGCTCGCCGCGGCACCCACGACGGCGACGGCAACCACCGGAAGACCGGCACCGGCGCCGGCCGGGGGACACGCCCCCGGCTCCACCCAGTCGCTGCCGCTCGCTCCCCTGGCCCACGACCGCGCCACCGACACCCCCGGCACCGCCGAACAGGGCGTGCCCCGCCGGGACACACGGCGCTTCTCCCTCGTCGGTGTCGTCTGGGACGACCCGGCCGCCGAACTGCACGGCACCGTCCAGGTCCGCACCCGCTCCACCGCCACCGGTGCCTGGTCCCCGTGGCAGGACCTCGAGACGC
Source organism: Streptomyces sp. NPDC006384 (assembly GCF_042870695.1). Classification (NCBI taxonomy): domain Bacteria; kingdom Bacillati; phylum Actinomycetota; class Actinomycetes; order Kitasatosporales; family Streptomycetaceae; genus Streptomyces; species Streptomyces sp. NPDC006384. The sequence goes on along the minus strand of NZ_JBIAHR010000003.1, from coordinate 24,903 downwards.
ACCACACCGACCACGCCGCCGACCCCGGCACGCCCGAGAGCACCTCGGGCCGTGTACGCGGCGCCACCGCCCCGCTGTGGGTGGGCGAGTCGGACGGCGTGGAGGTCCGGGTACGCCCGCTGGACGGGACCGGCGACCAGGACACCGCCTCCGCCGCGTCCCCCCTCCCCGCCGGCCTGCGCCTCGAACTCGTCGACCCCGGCGAGGGCGACCCCGGCGAGGCCGCCCCGCCCCGGACCTCCACGACCCCTGTGGCCCTCACCGGGACACCCCGCACCCCCGCACCACCCCTCGGTGCCACCGAGATCCCGGCGCTGAGCCGCGCGCAGACCGTGGCCGGGCTCCTCGCCCGCGGCACCGGCACCCTGACGGAGCAGCAGAGGGCCAAGCCGTACGTCGGCCCGCGCCCGGGCATCACCACGCGCCGCGGCTGGGGCGCGGACGAGAGGCTGCGCGAGAAGAAGTTCGTGTACACGAAGAAGGTCAAGGTGGCCTTCGTGCACCACACGGCCACCGGCAACAACTACACCTGCAAGCAGGCGCCGTCAGTCATCCGCAGTATCTACCGCTACCACGTCAACAGCATGGGATGGCGGGACATCGGCTACAACTTCCTCGTCGACAAGTGCGGAAAGATCTACGAGGGCCGGGCCGGCGGCGTGTCGAAGCCGGTACTGGGTGCCCACACCATGGGGTTCAACTCCGACAGCACGGGCATCGCGGTCCTCGGCACCTACAGCTCCAAGAAGCCGTCGTCCGCGGCCGTCAAGGCCGTCGCCAAGCTCACCGCGTGGAAGCTCGGGCTCCACGGCATGAATCCGCGGGGCAAGACATACCTGAAGTCCGGGGGTGGCAACCTCTACCGAAAAGGCAAGAATGTGCGACTGAACGTCATCTCGGGTCATCGCGACGGCTTCCTCACGAGCTGCCCCGGCAAGCAGCTCTACGGCAAGCTCGGCACGGCCCGTTCCTCGGCAGCGAAGTACCAGGGCCGCTGAGGGGGGAAGCAGCGCACGGCGGTCGAAGGTGCCATGGAACGGTCTGCATACACTGGCCGGCCGAAAGACAGTTCGGCCGGTCCCGGCAGGAAGCAGAGACGACAGGTGACAGAAGCGATCCTCCTGGTCGGCGGCAAGGGCACGCGGCTGCGCCCGCTCACGGTGCACACCCCGAAGCCCATGGTCAGGGCGGCCGGGGTGCCGTTCCTCACGCACCAGCTGGCGCGGGCGAAGGCGGCGGGCGTCGAGCACATCGTGCTCGCGACGAGCTATCTGGCGGAGGTGTTCGAGCCGTACTTCGGAGACGGCTCGTCCCTTGGTCTCCACCTGGAGTACGTCACGGAGGAGGAACCGCTCGGCACGGGCGGTGCGATCCGCAACGTGGCCTCGCGGCTGCGCTCGGGCCCGGACGAGCCGGTGCTCGTCTTCAACGGCGACATCCTGACGGGCCTCGACATCGGCGCGCTGGTGCGCACCCACGAGACGACGGGCGCGGACGTCTCCCTGCACCTGACGAAGGTGACGGACCCGAGGGCGTACGGCCTGGTCCCCACGGACGACACGGGCCGCGTCCTGGCGTTCCTGGAGAAGCCGCAGACCCCGGAGGAGATCGTCACCGACCAGATCAACGCGGGGGCGTACGTCTTCCGCCGCTCGGTCATCGACACCATCCCGGCGGGCCGCCCGGTCTCGGTCGAACGGGAGACCTTCCCCGACCTCCTCGCCGCCGGGGCGCACCTGCAGGGCATGGTCGACTCCACGTACTGGCTCGACCTCGGCACCCCGGCAGCCTTCGTGCGCGGCTCGGCGGACCTCGTCCTCGGCCGTGCCCCGTCCCCCGCCGTACCGGGCCGCTGCGGCGACCGTCTGATCCTGCCCACGGCCACCGTCGCGCCCGACGCCAAGCTGACCGGCGGCACGGTGGTGGGCGAGGGCGCCTTCGTCGCGGAGGGGGCGCGGGTCTTCGGCAGCACGATCCTGCCGGGTGCGGTCATCGAGCCGGGCGCCGTCATCACCGACTCCCTCATCGGCACCCGCGCCCGCGTCGGCACCCGCTCGGTCCTCACGGACACGGTCATCGGCGACGGCGCGGTCATCGGCGCCGACAACGAACTCCGCTCCGGCGTCCGGGTCTGGTGCAACGCCCACATACCCCCGGCCTCGGTCCGCTTCTCCTCGGACGCGTAACTCCCCGCTCCCTCCCCCCGCAACTGCGGGCAGTCGTGCCTCCCCCAGTGCCTCGAGGGCCCTGGGAGGTACCCCCGGGGGCGGCACGGGTGGGTGCTGGGGGTCCCCCTCCGGGGGAGGCACCCCGCAACGCCGGGCCGCGCACCCCACTCCACCCCCCCCGCCCCACCTCACCCACCAACCGCCCCGACGACAGCCGCCTTCCCCCGCACCACCAGGCTCAGATCCCCTCGAACCCTCGCGGAGCGAACCGCGGCGCCCGCCTCCCCGGCACCCGCCCGCTCAGCAGCACCAGCCGAACCGCCCGATGCCGCTGCCCGGCGTACGGCTCCAGCAGGCGCAGCATCACCGCGTCGTCCGCGTCCCGGTCCCCGCCCAGCGCGAACCCCACGATCCCCGGCAGATGCAGATCCCCCACCGTCACCGCGTCCGGCGCCCCGTGACTGCGCTGCACGGTCTCCGCCGAGGTCCACGGCCCGATCCCCGGCACGGCCTCCAGCCGTGCCCGCGCCGCCGCCGGGTCCATCCCGGCCGCCTCCTCCATCCGCGCGGCGGCCCGCACGGCCCGCAGGACCGTCGACGCCCGTTTGTCGTCCACCCCGGCCAGGTGCCACTCCCAGGACGGGATCAGCGCCCACGTCCGCGCCGCCGGCATCACGTGCATCCGCCCGGGCGCGGGCCCCGGCGCCGGCTCCCCGTACTTCCGTACGAGCAGCCGCCACGCCCGGTACGCCTCCAGCGTCGTGACCTTCTGCTCCAGGACCGACGGGATCAGCGACTCCAGCACCAGTCCCGTCCGCGTCAGCCGCAGTCCGGGACGCCGGTGCGCCGTGTGGGCCAGCAGCCGGTGCCGGGGCACGAACGCGGACGGGTCGTCGTCGGCGCCCAGCATCCGCGGCAGCTGCTCCAGCAGCCACTCCGCGCCCGGCCCCCAGGCCTCGCCCCGCACCTCGCCGCCGCACGCGGAGACCCGCAGCGTGCCCGGCCCGGCGGGTGTCAGGCTGGCCCGCCACACGGACCCGTCGGGCGTCGCCCGGAACGTCGGATCGCCCGGCCCGCGCCGCAGCGGACCGAGGACCAGGCCCAGCTCCAGCGGCCCGTCCGGCACCCACACCCGTACCTTCCCCGGTCTCCCGGGCGCGTCGCCCCGCCGGGGCGCCGGCGTCCGGCCCGCGGGTACGGCGGTCTCCCCGCCGCGCACCGTGCTGCGCGCGGGCCGGGGAGCGAAACGTCCTGCCACGATGAGACCCCAGGGACGCGGGAGACGAAGGGACCCCTGCGGAACGAGGGGCCCCTCCCGAGGGTAGAGCGTCACCGGACCGCGTCACCGGGCCTTGTCACCGGACCCCGCGACGGGCGTCAGGGTGCCGGGGTGTCAGCGCGTCGGGGCGTCACCGCACCTCGATGAACGCCTCCGCGTCCCGGTCCGCCCGCGGCCGGGGTTCCTCGGCGGGATGACCGACCGCGACCGCGCCCATCGGGTCCCAGTCGTCCGGCAGCCCCAGCACCTCCCGTACGACGTCCCGGCAGAACATCGTCGAGGAGACCCACGCCGAGCCCAGCCGCTCCCCGGCGAGGGCGACGAGGAGGTTCTGCACGCCCGCGCCGGCGGCGACCACGAACATCTCCCGCTCGGCCCCGTCGCGCCGTGCGTCCCCGTAGGTGTGCGAGCCGTCCATGACCAGGCAGGGCACGACGAGGTACGGGGCGTTGCGCAGCACGTCCCCGCGCCGGACCCGCTTGGCGATGGACTCCTCGCTCTTGCCGTCCCGCCGCAGGTCCGCGATCCAGGCGTCCCGCATCGCGTCCAGCAGCCGGGTGCGTGACTCCTGCGACTCCAGCAGCACGAACCGCCACGGCGTCGTGTGGTGCGGCGCCGGAGCCGTGACCGCCGCGGCCACCGCCCGGCGCACGGCACCGGGATCGACCGGCTCGTCCGTGAAGGCCCGCACCGTACGCCGCTGGGTGACCGCCTGCCGTACGGCCTCCGACGTGCCGAGCCGGAACATGTCGTCGCGTGCGCCGCGCACCATGACCCGCGCGCCCTCGCCGTCGTCCCCGGTCACCACCCGGTGCAGCCCGCTGACGACGGCGACGGGCAGCCCGGCGGCCTTGCCCTTGACCAGATCGCCCGCGGCGGCGAGTTCGTCGGCGGTGGCGACGACGGTGGCGCCGAGCGGATTGCCGTGCGCGTCGGTGCCGCCGCGCAGGTCGTCGAGGACCCGCACGCCCGCGGCGCCGATCGCCACGTCGGTGAGACCGGCCCGCCAGGGACGCCCGAAGGTGTCGGTGACGATCACGCCGACGTCGACGCCCAGCAGGTCCCGCAGGCCCTCGCGCAGCGCCCGCGCGGACGCGTCCGGGTCCTCGGGCAGCAGCAGCACCGTGCCGGGCGGGGTGTTGGAGGCGTCGACGCCGGCCGCCGCCATGACCAGGCCCTGCCGGTTCTCGACGATGCGCAGCGCCCCGCGCCGGGCCACCACCCGCACGGTCTCGGCGTCGATCGCGGCCTCCCGGTCGCCGGCCCGCACGACGCGGCCCTCCGCCTTGGACACGATCTTCGAGGTGACGAGGAGCACGTCCCCGTCGGCCAGCCCGGGGCCGGCCGACGCGATCAGCTTGGCCAGGTCGTCACCCGGCTGCACCTCGGGCAGGCCGGGGAGTGCCCGGACCCGGTAGCCGGGAGCACCGTCGCTCACGCCCGACGCACCTCCTCCGCCAGCGTCAGCGCCTCGCGGGCCATCTGCGCGGCCGCGTCGACGTCGGTCATCATCAGCGGCACGGCGCGGCACAGGATGCCGGCCGCCCTGACCCGCGTCACGGCGTCCGCGTCGACGGTGTCGACCAGCCAGCCGTCCAGCAGCCCCGAGCCGTAGTGCTCGGCGACCGCCGCGGCCGTGGACTCGACGCCGACCGCGGCGAGGACCTTGTCGGCCATCCCGCGCACGGGCGCGTTCCCGACGATCGGGGAGAGGCCGATCACCGGCACGCCGGCGTCGGCGATCGCCTCCCGGATGCCGGGCACGGCGAGGATCGTGCCGATCGAGACGACCGGGTTGGACGGCGGGAAGAGGATGACGTCCGCCTCGGCGACGGCCTCCAGGACGCCGGGCGCCGGCTTCGCCTGCTCGGCGCCGACCGGCACGACCGCCTCGGCGGGGACCGAGGCCCGCAGCCGCACCCAGTACTCCTGGAAGTGGACCGCCTTGCGCTCCCCGTCCAGCTCGACGGCCACGTGCGTCTCCACGCGGTCGTCGGTCATCGGGATGAGCCGCACGCCGGGCTTCCAGCGGTCGCACAGCGCCTCGGTCACCGCGCTGAGCGGATACCCGGCGGTGATCATCTGCGTCCGCACGATGTGCGTCGCGAAGTCGCGGTCGCCCAGACCGAACCACTCGGGCCCGACGCCGTAGGCCGCGAGTTCCTCCTTGAGGTGGAAGGTCTCGTCGGCCCGCCCCCAGCCCTGCTCCTCGTCGATGCCGCCGCCGAGCGTGTACATCACCGTGTCGAGGTCCGGGCAGACCTTCAGTCCGAAGAGGTGGATGTCGTCGCCGGTGTTGCCGATGACCGTGATGTCCGCGTCCGGCGCGGCCCGCTTCAGACCACGCAGGAACCGGGCACCACCGATGCCGCCTGCCAGAACCACAATGCGCATGGAAACAGTGTGTCAGCCGTCGGGCCGACTCGTTGAGGGGTGGTCGGGCGGCGGGTGGGACAGTCCGGCAGGCGGACGTGACACCGCGTCAGCCGGCCGTCACCGCGCCCCGGCACCGGCACCGGCGTCCTGCGGTGCGGCGGCGGAGCACCGGGCGGAGTGCATGGGCATCTCGGTCAGGCCCGGGTAGTAGACGTGCAGGCTGACCGCCGGCTCCAGCGTGTCGTTGACGACCTCGTGCGCGTACCCCGGCGCGAACACCCGCTGCGTCCCCGCCCCCAGCGCGCGCGTGCCGCGTTCGGTGCGCTCGGTCAGCGTGCCGTCCAGGACCGTCCACACGCCGCAGGACGGGCCGTGGTCGTGGCGGCCGCTGCCCTGACCGGGCAGCCAGGACAGCAGCCACACCTCGTAGCCGGGGCCGGTGCGCAGCCGGTGGTACCAGCGTGCCGTCGCGTCGTACCGGACGAGGTGCGCCCACCGGGAGCGGTCGTCGGCGAGGGAGCGGAGCAGTCCGGCGAACTCGGCGACGGTGGCCGGGTGTTCGCGCGGTGCCTGCAGGAGGTGGGGGACTTCGAGGATGTCGCCGGCGATCTGGAGGTCGCTGTCGCTGTTCATGGGTGAGGTGTTCCTCGGCGGAAGAGTGCGGGGGAGGAGCGGGGCACGGGGATCCCCGTGTCCGGGAGTGCGGGAGCACACGAGCCGGGTCGGGTGGGCCCGGGGCAGCCGGAGCGTGGTCGGCTCAACAGCTGGAACAGCGACAACAGCTACAGCGAACGTGGGCAGCACCGTGGGACCCGGCGGTGCGGGTCGAGGTGAGTGCCAAGTTCGCGAGCATGCCCACAAGGACAGCGGCTCACACCGGCACTGTCAACTCGATGACCGTTATGTGGGACATGGTTCACCTCATCCGGTTCATCTGGAAGGTGAAAGGTTTGCTCACGCGGCTTCCGGGACACATGCGGCACAGACCGGGCACACGATCCCCGTTGCGATCCCGTGATCCGAATGTGATCAGGTTCGCTTCGGCGCGTGTGTCGGAACGAGAACGAACGCCGGGGCGTCCTTCCCCGCACAGCTCCTGTGCGGACCGGGAGTCCCGACGGGCCTCGTCGGTATGTCAAGGTTTATGGAGATTTGAACACTTTCCGCAGAGCCTTGGTTCCGCAGAGTGAATAAGGGGCCCAATAGCAGATCTCGGCTTGACTCGCCCGGAGCGGCACACTTGTAATTTCACTCGTGTCGTTCGGCCGGAATCGATAACGGCCGGATCACGGGGACGCGAAGAACAGACGAGGGGCGCACATGACCGAGCTGGTGCAGCAACTGCTGGTCGACGACGCGGACGAGGAACTCGGCTGGCAGGAGCGCGCACTGTGCGCCCAGACCGACCCCGAGTCCTTCTTCCCCGAGAAGGGCGGATCCACCCGGGAGGCCAAGAAGGTCTGCCTCGCCTGCGAGGTCCGCTCCGAGTGCCTCGAGTACGCGCTCGCCAACGACGAGCGCTTCGGCATCTGGGGCGGCCTGTCCGAGCGGGAGCGCCGCCGGCTGAAGAAGGCCGCCGTCTGACCGGTCGTCCGGCCGGCCGTCGACCGGGCCTCGTCACCCGGTCCGGTGTCCGTCCCGGTGCCCGGACCGCCGTCCGGCGGGCGGCACCCCCATGCACGCACATACACGCACAAGCACGCGCAACGACGTGAACGGCCCCTCGCACACGGGCTGTCCACGACCGGCGGGCCGGCACACCGCCCGCCCCGGCCGCTTCCCCCCGATGAGGCGCTCCGCGCCGCCCCGTTCGATCTGCCGATAGTGTGGGCGCTCGTCCGAGACGCCCCGCCACCCCCACCGGGCACGGGTGTCCACCGCAGTCCATCGAACCGGGGCCCGTACCTCGATGTCCGTGCACAGCCACCCGGCAGCCCAGCAAGACCTCGCTGCCGCACCTGAGTTCCCGCGCCACGTGGTGACCGCGGTCCTCGTCTCCCACGACGGAGCCCGCTGGCTGCCCGACGCGCTCGCCGGTCTGCTCGGCCAGGAGCGCCCCGTCCAGTACGCCGTGGCCGCCGACACCGGCAGCGCCGACGACTCCGCCCGGCTGGTCACCGAGGCCCTCGGTGACGACCGCGTGCTCCACCTGGCCCGGCGCACCGGCTTCGGCCAGGCCGTCGAGGAGGCCACCCGCACCGCACCGGTCCTCACCCCCGAGGAGCTCCCGTACCTGCGGCGCCCGAGCGGCTGGGACCCCGTCACGCGCACCTGGCGCGACGACGCCCACGACCTGCCCGAACTCCCCCACGGAGAGCCGGTGCAGTGGCTGTGGCTGCTGCACGACGACTGCGCCCCCGAGCCGGACGCCCTGGCCGAACTGCTGCGCGTCGTCGACAACGAGTTCGCGCTCGGCCGCGAGGACGTCGCCGTCGTCGGCCCCAAGCTCCGCGGCTGGTACGACCGTCGGCAACTGCTGGAGGTCGGCGTCTCCATCGCCAACTCCGGCCGCCGCTGGACCGGCCTGGACCGCCGTGAACAGGACCAGGGCCAGCACGACCACGTCCGGACCGTCCTCGCGGTGTCCACCGCGGGCATGCTGATCCGGCGCGACGTCTTCGAACGGCTCGGCGGATTCGACCGCCGGCTGCCCCTCATGCGCGACGACGTCGACCTGTGCTGGCGCGCGCACGCCGCCGGCCTGCGCGTCCTGGTCGCCCCCGAGGCGGTCGTACGCCACGCCGAGGCGGCCTCCCGCGAGCGCCGCACCGTCGACTGCGCCGGACGCACCGCCGCCTCCCCGCACAAGGTGGACAAGGCCGGCGCCGTCCACACCCTGCTCGTCAACGTCCGCACCGCCGCCCTGCCCTGGGTGCTGCTGCGCCTCGTCGTCGGCACCCTGCTGCGGACCGTCGCCCACCTCGTCGCCAAGGTCCCCGGCCAGGCGCTCGACGAGATCCGGGGCCTGCTCGGCGTCCTGCTGCGCCCCGAACGCATCCTCGCCGGACGCCGTGAACGCGGACGCCCGCAGATCGGCAAGGACGAACTGCGGGCCCTGTTCCCGCCCCCCGGCGCGACGGTCCGCGTCACCGTCGAACAGGCCGCGGGCAGCCTCTTCGGCGGCTCCGACGCGGACACCGCACCGGGCGCCGGACGGCACGGCGGCGCCATCGAGTCCGGCCCGGGCGGCGACGACGCCGACTTCCTCGAGATCGAGCAGTTCGCCCGCCTCAAGCGCATCGCCCGCAGACCCGGCCCGGTCCTCTTCCTGGTCCTGCTCCTCGCCTCCCTGGTGGCCTGCCGCGCGCTCATCGGCGGCGGCACCCTCGCGGGCGGCGCGCTGCTGCCCGTCCCGGACGGCGCCACCGACCTGTGGTCGCGGTACGCCGACGCCTGGCACACCGTCGGCACCGGCGGCACCGCCTCCGCCCCGCCCTACCTCGCGATCCTCGCCACGCTCGCCTCCGTGCTGCTGGGCTCCGCCCAGCTGGCCGTCACCCTGCTGCTGGTCGGCTCGGTTCCCCTGGCCGGCGTCACCGCGTACTTCGCCTCCCGCCCGCTCGTCCCCTCCCGGCTGCTGCGCGCCTGGGCGGCCGTCGCCTACGCCTTCCTGCCCGCCGTCACCGGCGCACTCGCCGGCGGCCGCATCGGCACCGCCGTCCTCGCCGTGCTGCTCCCGCTCATCGCGCGCGCCGGCGTCGCCGCCGCCGGCCTGACCGGCTCGTCCGGCACCCGGGGCAGCTGGCGCGCCACCTGGGCGTACGCGCTGCTGCTGACGATCACCACCGCCTTCACGCCCGTCGTGTGGCCCCTCGCGCTGCTCCTCGGCATCGGCGTCCTGGTCCTGCGCCGCGGCGACATCACCGCGTACGGGCTGCGCCTCCTCGCCCAGCTCGGCACGCCCCTGCTGCTGCTCGCGCCCTGGTCGCTGTCGCTGTTCCCGTCCGGCTTCCTCGACGAGGCGGGCCTCGCCCACGGCGCCTCGGCGGCCTCCGCGCTCGACCTGCTCGGCGCCGTCCCCGGCGGCCCCGGCACGGTCGGCGGGCTCGTCCTCGTCGGCATCGTGGCGGCCGCGCTGGCCGCCCTGCTGCGCTCCGAGCGGCAGGCGGCGATCCGCACCGCCTGGGCCGTCGCCCTGGTCGCCCTCGTCCTCGCGGTCCTGTCCAACCGTTCCGCCTGGGCCGGCCCCGCCACCCTCGTCTACGGCCTCGCCCTGCTGTCCGCCGCCGCCCTGGGGGCCGACGGGGCGCGCTTCCGCGTCGCCGAGCAGAGCTTCGGCTGGCGCCAGCCGGTCGCCGCGCTCATCGCCCTCGCCTCGGCCGCCGGTCCGCTGATCGCCGCCGTCGGCTGGATGGCCGGCGGCGCCGACGGGCCGCTGGAACGCCGCGACCCCGCGCAGGTGCCCGCCTTCGTCGCCGAGGACACCCTCACCCGCGACCAGGCCCGCGCCCTCGTCATCGCCGGCGACTCCGCCGCCGAGGTGCGCTACATGCTGGTCCGCGGCTCCGGCATCCGCATGGGCGACGGCGAACTGGCCACCCAGGGCGGCAACGCCCGGCTCGACAAGGTCGTCGCCAACCTCGTGGCCGGCTCCGGCGCCGACCAGGCCGGCCAGCTCGGCGGCTTCGCCGTGCGCTACGTCCTCGTGCGCCAGGGCGCGCCGCGCGACGTCGTCCGCGTCCTGGACGCCACGCCGGGGCTGCGGCGGCTCAGCCAGCAGGACGGCAGCGGACTGTGGCAGGTGGACCGCGACGTCGCACGCGCGACCATCGTGCCCGGCGACGGCTCGGACGCCGGCGAGCCGCAGCCCGTCGCCGCCGGCCCCGTGGAGATCCACACGAAGATCCCGTCCGGCTCCGAGGGGCGCGTGCTGCGCCTCGCCGACGAGGCCGCCGACGGCTGGAGCGCCACCCTCGACGGCAAGCCGCTCACCCGCACCACCGTCGACGGCTGGGCACAGGGCTTCGAACTCCCCGCCTCCGGCGGCCGGCTGGACGTCACCTACGACGCCCCGCTCACCCACACCGCCTGGCTGTGGACCCAGGGCCTGCTCGCCGTCGTCCTGGTCGTCCTGGCCCTGCCCGGCCGGCGCCGCGACGTCGACGACGACCTGCCCGAGGAGCCGCTCGTCCCCGCCCGGGCCGCGGCCGGCGAGGGCCGCCGGGCCCGGCGCCTGCGGGCCCAGGCGGAGACCGGGACCGAGACCGAGGCCGCTCCGGTCCCCGCCCCGCCGCAGGAGGCACCGGCGCCGGTCCCGCAGCAGCCGGAGTACGGCACGTGGGAAGCGGCCGGCCCCCGGAACGACGGCTACGACGCCTACGGCACGTACCCCGGCGAGCAGTACCAGGACGGCCGGCAGTACGACCCCGCCGCCCACGGTCAGCAGCAGCCGTACCAGCCGGACGCCTACCAGGAGCCCCAGGGCGCGCAGGCCGGCCGGTACGAGGCGGGCCCGTACGACCCGTACGCCTACGGCGCCCCCGCCCGGACCGGCACCTACGACCAGACGTACCACCAGACATACGGCCAGGACGGCTACGACCAGGGCGGCTACGCCACGCCGTACGACCCTTCCCCGCCCCGGCACCCCCACGGCCCGGGCAGTGAGCGTCCCGACGGGAGCCAGCAGTGAACCGCACCACCCTGTCCCTGATCGCCGGCGCCACCGCACTCGCCGCCGTCACCGGATTCGCGGCGCTCACCACACCGGACGCCCCCGGCACGGACACCGCACCGGCGTCCGCCGCCCGGCTGCCGGTGGAGCGCTCCAGCCTGACGTGCCCGGCGCCCAGCATCTCCGACCTGGCCGAGACGACGTACACCTCCTTCACGCCCCTCACCAAGGGCACCGACGGCAAGGGCAGGGCCGCGCTCGCGGCCGCACCGTCGGATCCGGCCGGCACCGACGAGGACGCCGAGAAGGGTGACCAGGACGACAAGGACGACAAGAGCGGCCGGAAGGACGAGAAGCCCGCCGTCCAGCCGAAGGCGCCCGGCACGCCGGTCACCGGGACGACCAGCGGCGCCGACACGCCCGCGTTCGTCGGCATCGCCGAGGGAAGCCACGCCCCCGGCTGGACCGTGCAGCAGACCACGGAGGTCGCCGCGGGCACGGGCCGCGGACTGCTCGGCGTCACCTGCTCGGCGCCGGACACGGAGTTCTGGTTCCCGGGCGCCAGCACGGCCGCCGACCGCACCGACTACGTCCAGCTGACCAATCCCGACGACTCGGCGGCCGTCGTCGACATCGAGCTCCACGGCAAGGACGGCGCCGTGAGGACGACGGTGGGGGAGGGCATCACGGTGCCTCCCCACGCCAGCGAGCCGATCCTGCTGTCCACGCTGAGCGGCACGCAGGAGACCGACCTCACCGTGCACGTCGTCGTGCGCAGCGGGCGGGTGGGGGCCGCGGTGCAGGCCCTCGACGACAGGACCGGCGGCGACTGGCTGGCCCCGGCCGCGGACCCGGCGGGCGACCTGGTGCTGCCGGGCATCCCGAAGGACGCCACGGCCGTACGCCTGGTGCTGTTCACGCCGGGGAACACGGACGCCGACCTGAAGGTGCGGCTCACCTCGCCGTCCGGGCCGATCACCCCCGCCGGACACGAGACGGTGCGCGTCAAGGCGGGCATGACGACCGGCGTCGACCTCGGCGAGGTCACCCGCGGCGAGGCGGGCTCCCTGGTGCTGACGCCGACGGACCGGCCCGTGCCGGTCGTGGCCGCGCTGCGCGTGGTGCGGGGCAAGGGCGACGCGCGGGAGACGGCGTTCATCCCGGCCTTCGGCCCGGTCGGGGCGCGCGCCACCGCGGTGGACAACCGCGCCAAGGGCACCACGCTGTCCCTGACCGCGCCCGGCGAGAGCGCGAAGGTGAAGGTCACCGCGTCGGCGGGCAGCGAGGGCGGCACGCCGGTGTCCAGGACGTACACGGTCGAGGGCGGCACCACCCAGGACGTCGAGCCGCCGGTCCCGGCGGGCCTGAAGGGCACCTACGCGCTGACGGTCGAGCCCGTGTCGGGCGGCCCGGTGTACGCGGCCCGCACCCTGGACCGGGCGGACGACGACGCGGCGGCCTTCACGGTGCAGACCCTCCCGGACGACCGGGGCATGGTGGCGGTCCCGAAGGCGCGGGAGGACCTGTCGGTGCTGCAGAAGTGACCTTCCCCGGTCCTTCCCGCCCGCCCCGGTCCTTCCCGCCCCTCCCGGCCCTCAGTCCTCCCCGTACCTCGGGTCCACCGTCTCCGGCGTGAGGCCGAGCAGCTCCGCGACCTGCTCGACGACCACCTCGTGCACCAGCGCCGCCCGTTCGTCCCGGCCCTTCGCGCGGATCTCGACGGGCCGCCGGTAGACGACCACCTGCCCCCGCCGGCCGTCCCGTGCGGGCACCGTGCCGCCCAGCGGCACCGCCTCGTCGTCCCACACCTGCCCGGACGCATCCAGCCGCGGTACCTCGAGCACGTGGAAATCGATGTCGGCCAGCTGCGGCCACCGCCGCTCCAGCCGCTCGACGGAGTCCTGCACCAGATCCGCGAACACATCGGCGCGGCTGGCGGCCAGCGGTACCTGCGGCGGCGCGATCGGGCCGCGCATGCCCCGGCCGTGGCGATCACGACGGCGGGGTCCCGGGCGGCCGGCCTCACGGGGTGTCACGGGGTTGTCCATCACTGGGGAAGGGTAGTCCCCGCCGGCACCGCGTGCCCGCCCCCGCACGACACACCGGCCGACGATGGGGGCACCGGCACGACATGTCGCCGGATGACCATTTCGGCCAAGGTTGGACTCGATTTCGTATCTCTCTGTGACCGCGGAACCTGCGGCATGCGATGCCGTCTGTGATGCCTTATGACCGCTTTCGGACGCGTCCGACCGTGCGGAAAACGGCGTCCGCCCAGGTCGCAGAGGCCCGCCCGGAAGGGCCTGTGGCCCGTCTCACACCGCGACACGGTGGTGTGACCCGGTGGAGGATCGTCGCGGCCCGCTCAAGAGTGCGGTACCGTCCAACATCGTGAGCCCTGTACGTCGCTGTTCGCGCACCGCCTGCGGCCGTCCCGCCGTCGCGACGCTGACGTACGTCTACGCCGACTCGACCGCGGTCCTCGGCCCGCTCGCCACCTACGCCGAACCCCACTGCTACGACCTGTGCGCCGAGCACTCCGAGCGCCTCACCGCCCCGCGCGGCTGGGAGGTCGTCCGGCTCCTCGACGGTTCGGCCCCGGCGCGCCCCAGCGGCGACGACCTGGAAGCGCTCGCCAACGCGGTGCGCGAGGCCGCCCGCCCCCAGGAGCGTGCGGCGGGAGCCGGCGGCGGAGCGCGGTCGGCCGACCCGATGGAGGTCGCGCGCCGCGGCCACCTGCGCGTGCTGCGCTCGCCGGACAACTGAGTCCTCCCTCCTCCACCCCGCACCCTCGCCCGTGCCGGACGGGATGCTGCCCTGTCCCGTGCCGGTGCCTACGGGTAGTTTGTGGTCACTGACAGGACTTCCAGGAAGGCTGGCCGTGGCTGCTGATCTGTCACAGATCGTGAAGGCGTACGACGTGCGCGGTGTGGTCCCCGACCAGTGGGACGAGCCGCTGGCCGAGCTGTTCGGCGCCGCCTTCGCCGAGCTGACCGGCGCGGACGCCGTCGTCGTCGGCCACGACATGCGGCCCTCGTCGCCCGGCCTGTCCGGTGCCTTCGCGCGCGGGGCGGCCGCACGCGGCGCCGACGTCGTCCTGATCGGCCTGTGCTCCACGGACCAGCTGTACTACGCCTCCGGCGCGCTGGACCTGCCGGGCGCCATGTTCACGGCCTCGCACAACCCCGCCCGGTACAACGGCATCAAGCTGTGCCGCGCGGGCGCCGCCCCCGTAGGCCAGGACACCGGCCTCGCCGAGATCCGCGCCATGGCGGAACGCTGGAGCGAGTCCGGCGCCCCGCAACCGGCGTCCCGCCAGGGCACGCTCACCCGGCGCGACACGCTCGCCGACTACGCGGCCCACCTGCGCTCCCTCGTCGACCTCACCGCGATCCGCCCCCTGAAGGTCGTCGTCGACGCGGGCAACGGCATGGGCGGCCACACCGTCCCCACGGTCCTCGACGGCCTGCCCCTGGACGTCGTACCGATGTACTTCGAGCTGGACGGCACCTTCCCCAACCACGAGGCCAACCCGCTCGACCCGGCCAACCTCGTCGACCTCCAGAAGCGCGTCCGCGCGGAGGGCGCCGACCTCGGCCTCGCCTTCGACGGCGACGCCGACCGCTGCTTCGTCGTCGACCAGAACGGTGACCCGGTCTCCCCGTCCGCGATCACGGCCCTTGTCGCCTCCCGCGAACTGGCCCGCAACGGCGGCACGGGCACGGTCATCCACAACCTGATCACCTCCTGGTCCGTGCCCGAGGTCGTCAGGGAGAACGGCGGCACCCCGGCCCGCACCCGCGTGGGCCACTCCTTCATCAAGGCCGAGATGGCCCGCACCGGCGCCATCTTCGGCGGCGAGCACTCCGCGCACTACTACTTCCGCGACTTCTGGAACGCCGACACGGGCATGCTGGCCGCCCTCCACGTCCTGGCCGCCCTCGGCGGCCAGGAGGGCACCCTGTCCGCACTGGTCGCCCAGTACGACCGCTACGCCGGCTCCGGCGAGATCAACTCCACCGTCGACGACCAGGCGGCCCGCCTCGCCGCGATCCGCGCCGCGTACGAGGGCCGCGACGGCGTCGCCCTCGACGAACTCGACGGCCTCACCGTCACCGCGGCCGACTGGTGGTTCAACGTCCGCCCCTCCAACACGGAGCCCCTGCTGCGCCTGAACGCCGAGGCCCGCGACGAGGCGACCATGAAGAAGATCCGCGACGAGGCCCTGGCGATCATCCGCGCATAACCGAAGGCGCCCCAGCGGCGGGCAGCCGTGCCGCCCGCCCGCCTGCCCGTCCCGCCGTAGCTGCGGGCAGTGGCACCCCGCAACGCCGGGCCGCGACACCCGCCCGCGAGCACCGGCGCCGGGTGCGCCGACACCCACCCCGGCCCCGTCACCCGCCCCACGACCGGCGGTACCCTGACCAGCACATCCGCACAGCGCTCAACCGCCCCCGAAGGGAACCCCCATGCCGCTCGAAGCCGGCCTCCTGGAGATCCTCGCCTGCCCCGCCTGCCACTCCCCCCTCGAGGAGCAGGACGCGGAGCTGATCTGCACCGGCCAGGACTGCGGACTGGCCTACCCGGTCCGCGACGGCATCCCCGTCCTCCTCGTCGACGAGGCCCGCCGCCCCGAGTGACCGGCGGCCGGGTTCCCCCAGCCGCAGGACGGGCCCCCGCGCCCGCGCGACCGAACGAACGCCCCGGCGATCGGAGACTGCCGCCATGCTCGACGAATCGCTCCTCGACACACCGGAGGGCCTCGCCGAGGCCGACCGCCGCGGCCTGCTCCGCGGCGCCGCCGAGGCCGGCGCCCGGGTGCGCACCGCCGCCCGGCTCGCCGCCGAGGCCGGCGTCGGCCGCCTGGAACCGGACGGCCGCCCCCGCGCCGTACTGATCGCCGGCCCCGGCGCCGCCGCCACCCACACCGCCGACCTCCTCGGCACCCTCGCCGGCGCCGGCAGCCCCGTCACCCGCCTCGCCCCCGTCGGCGTCGCGGCCGCCGCGGGCGCCCTGCGCTGGGAACTGCCCGGCTGGGCCGGCTCCGTCGACCTGCTGCTGATCGCCACCCCCGACGGCACCGAGCCGGGCCTCGCCCTGCTCGCCGAGCAGGCCTACCGCCGCGGCTGCACGGTCGTGGCCGTCGCCCCCGGCGGCTCCCCGCTCAGCGAGGCGGTGAACGGCTCCCACGGCCTGTTCCTCCCGATGGCGACCGCCCCGTACGACCACGACGAGCCCCTCGCAGGCGCCGCCCCCGGCGTCCTGTGGGCGCTGCTCACGCCGCTCCTCGCCCTGCTGGACCGCACCGGCCTGCTGGAGGCGCCGCCCGAGGCCGTCGAGAAGGTCGCCGACCGCCTCGACCAGGTCGCCGAACGCTGCGGTCCCGCCATCGTGACCTACAGCAACCCGGCCAAGACCCTGGCGGCCGAACTCGCCGACTCCCTCCCCGTCGTCTGGACCGAGGGCACCTCCGCCGGACCGGCCGGCCGCCGCTTCGCCGCCGCGCTCGCCGAACTCTCCGGCACCCCCGCGGTCGTCGCCGAGCTCCCCGAGGCGCTCGCCGCGCACAGCGCCCTGCTCGCCGGCCCCCTCGCGGCCGCCGCCGACCCCGACGACTTCTTCCGCGACCGCGTCGAGGAGCCGCCCGCCCTGCACGCACGCGTGGTGCTCCTGCGCGACCGCCCCATCGGCGGACTCAGCGCCGCCCCCGCCGCCCGGGACGTGGCCCTCGGCCACGACACGCCGATCAGCGAACTCGAACCGCAGGCCGGCGGCGAACTGGAGACCCTCGCCGAACTGATCGCCATCACGGATTTCGCCGCCGTTTACCTGGCGCTCGCCTCCGGCACCTGATCTCGTACAGGACACGCGCACACCGGCAGAGAGAGCCCATGGACCGCCTCGACAACACCGTCCGCCCCTACGCCTGGGGTTCCACCACCGCGATCCCGAACCTGCTCGGCACCGAACCGACCGGTGAACCGCAGGCGGAGATGTGGATGGGCACCCACCCCGGCGCCCCCTCCCGCACCGCCCGGGGCACCCTCGACGAGGTCGTCGCCGCCGCTCCCGAGCGGGAACTGGGACCGGTCTCCGTGGCCAGGTTCGGCCCCCGGCTGCCCTTCCTCCTCAAGCTCCTCGCCGCCGGCGCCCCCCTCTCCCTCCAGGTCCACCCCGACCTCGACCAGGCCAGGCGGGGCCACGAGGACGAGGAACGCCGAGGCGTCCCCCTCGACGCCCCGCACCGCAACTACAAGGACGCCAACCACAAGCCCGAACTGATCTGCGCCCTCACCGAGTTCGACGGCCTGTGCGGCTTCCGCCCGCCCGCCGAGACCGCCGGCCTCCTCGACGGCCTCGGCGTCGCCTCCCTCAAGCCCTACGCCGACCTGCTGCGCGCCCACCCCGAGGACGCCGCCCTGCGCGAGGTCCTCACCGCGATCCTCACCGCAGACCCCGAGGGCATGTCCCGCACGGTCGCCGAGACCTCCGCCGCCTGCGAACGCCTCGGCGGCCCCTACGCGCCCTACGCCGGCATCGCCCACCACTACCCGGGCGACCCCGGCGTCCTCGCCGCCCTCCTCCTCAACCACGTCCGGCTCCAGCCCGGCGAGGCCCTGTACCTGGGCGCCGGCATCCCGCACGCCTACCTGAACGGCCTCGGCGTCGAGATCATGGCCAACTCCGACAACGTCCTGCGCTGCGGCCTCACCCCCAAGCACGTCGACGTCCCCGAACTCCTGCGCATCGTCCGCTTCGAGCCCGGCGACCCGGGCATCCTGCGCCCGGAGGCGTCCCCCGACGGCGAAGAGGTCTACGACACCCCCGTCGACGAGTTCCGCCTCTCCCGCTACGTGCTCCCCGAGGGCACCGCCCCCCGCGACCTCACCCGCCCAGCCCCGCAGATCCTGCTCTGCACGGCGGGCACCGTACGGGCGGGCGAGCACGACCTGACCCCCGGACGGTCCGTCTTCGTCCCGGCCGGCGAGAAGGCCGAAGTGTCCGGCAACGGCACCGTCTTCCGTGCCACCGTGCGTGTCTGACGCGAATGCGGCAACCCGTTCCGTCGCACCGGCGACCGGCCGGGCTGCAACAATGACCCACCGCGAAGGACGGGCGGAGCCGGCACCGGCACAGCCCCTCCCGAGCGGCGTACACACGCAGGCGAAGGCGAAGGGACAACGCGGCACATGAGCGCGTCAGGCGGCACCAAGGCGATCGTGGCGGCACTGGCCGCCAACCTCGCGATCGCTGTATCGAAGTTCGTTGCGTTCGTCTTCAGCGGCTCGTCGTCGATGCTCGCGGAGTCCGTGCACTCGCTGGCGGACTCCGGCAACCAGGCCCTCCTCCTGGTCGGCGGCAAGAAGGCCCAGCGCGAGGCCACCCCGCAACACCCCTTCGGCTACGGCCGCGAGCGCTACATCTACGCCTTCCTCGTCTCCATCGTGCTCTTCTCGGTCGGCGGCATGTTCGCCCTCTACGAGGGCTACGAGAAGATCAAGCACCCGCACGAGATCGAGCACTGGTACTGGCCCGTCGGCGTCCTCGTCTTCGCGATCATCGCCGAGGGCTTCTCCTTCCGCACCGCCATCAAGGAGTCCAACGCCCTGCGCGGCAAGAAGTCCTGGACGGAGTTCGTCCGCCGCGCCAAGGCGCCCGAGCTGCCGGTCGTCCTCCTGGAGGACTTCGGCGCGCTCGTCGGCCTCGTGCTCGCCCTCGGTGGCGTCGGTCTCGCCCTGCTCACCGGAAACGGCGTCTGGGACGGCGTCGGCACCCTGTGCATCGGCGTCCTGCTCATCCTGATCGCCCTCGTCCTGGCCGCCGAGACCAAGTCCCTGCTGCTCGGCGAGGCCGCCGGCGCCGAGGACGTCCGCAGGATCGAGGCCGCGACCGTCGACGGCGCCACCGTCACCCGCATCATCCACATGCGCACCCTCCACCTCGGCCCCGAGGAACTCCTCGTCGCCGCCAAGATCGCCGTCCGGCACGACGAGACGGCCGCCGAGGTCGCCGCCGCCATCGACGCCGCCGAGGCCCGCATCCGCGAGGCCGTCCCCATCGCCCGCGTCATCTACCTCGAACCGGACATCTACAGCGAGACCGAGGCCGCCAGGGGAGCGGACCGCGAGGCGACGCCCGGCGGCCCGGCCACCGGCCACCACTGACACCCTCGATCTCCCCCGTGACCCGGCCCCGCCGACCTCCGGCGGGGCCGGACCACGTTTCCCCGCCCTGTGAAACGGCCGGATGTGTGCGGAGGCGGACTGGGGACGGCCGGGCCCACCGGTGTAGCTTGGGACGGAGCCAGACGTCGCTGCTGATGGCGGTCGGGCGGTCCGAGGACGGACCGGCCGAGGGAGAGAGGGCCTCCGACGGACTGCGCTGCGCGTACGCGGGCATGCCTGTGTCCTCTTCGGGGCACCCCTGTGTCCGCCGCCGCGCAGGTCAGCCGTACCCACCTCGACCCAACCCGAGGAGCAGCCCGTAATGACGACTGTCGACAACCGACAGGACTTCAAGGTCGCCGATCTCTCCCTGGCCGCGTTCGGCCGCAAGGAGATCACGCTCGCCGAGCACGAGATGCCCGGCCTGATGGCGATCCGCAAGGAGTACGCCGAGGCCCAGCCGCTGGCCGGCGCCCGGATCACCGGCTCCCTGCACATGACCGTGCAGACCGCCGTGCTCATCGAGACCCTGGTCGCCCTCGGCGCCGAGGTCCGCTGGGCCTCCTGCAACATCTTCTCCACCCAGGACCACGCGGCCGCCGCCATCGCCGTCGGCCCGAACGGCACGCCCGACAACCCGCAGGGCGTCCCCGTCTTCGCCTGGAAGGGCGAGACCCTCGAGGAGTACTGGTGGTGCACGGAGCAGGCGCTGACCTGGCCGAACACCCCCACCGGCGGCCCGAACATGATCCTGGACGACGGCGGTGACGCCACCCTCCTCGTCCACAAGGGCGTCGAGTACGAGAAGGACGGCAAGGTCCCCTCGCCCGACACCGCCGAGTCCGACGAGCACCGCGTCATCCTCGAGCTCCTCACCCGCACGGTCGCCGAGAGCCCGCAGAAGTGGACCCAGCTGGCGTCCGAGATCCGCGGCGTGACCGAGGAGACCACCACCGGCGTGCACCGTCTGTACGAGATGCAGCGCGACGGCACCCTGCTGTTCCCGGCGATCAACGTGAACGACGCCGTCACCAAGTCGAAGTTCGACAACAAGTACGGCTGCCGCCACTCCCTGATCGACGGCATCAACCGCGCCACGGACGTCCTCATCGGCGGCAAGACCGCGGTCGTCTGCGGCTACGGCGACGTGGGCAAGGGCTGCGCGGAGTCGCTGCGCGGCCAGGGCGCCCGCGTGATCGTCACGGAGATCGACCCGATCTGCGCGCTGCAGGCGGCGATGGACGGCTACCAGGTCACCACCCTGGACGAGGTCGTCGAGACGGCCGACATCTTCATCACCACGACGGGCAACAAGGACATCATCATGGCCTCGGACATGGCCAGGATGAAGCACCAGGCGATCGTCGGGAACATCGGCCACTTCGACAACGAGATCGACATGGCCGGCCTGGCGAAGATCCCGGGCATCGTCAAGGACGAGGTCAAGCCGCAGGTCCACACCTGGACCTTCCCCGACGGCAAGGTCCTCATCGTGCTCTCCGAGGGCCGCCTGCTGAACCTGGGCAACGCCACGGGTCACCCGTCGTTCGTGATGTCCAACTCGTTCGCGGACCAGACGCTGGCCCAGATCGAGCTGTTCACCAAGCCCGACGCCTACCCGACCGGTGTCTACGTGCTGCCCAAGCACCTCGACGAGAAGGTCGCCCGTCTCCACCTGGACGCCCTGGGCGTCAAGCTGACCACGCTCCGCCCCGAGCAGGCCGAGTACATCGGCGTCGCGGTCGAGGGCCCCTACAAGCCCGACCACTACCGCTACTGAGCCACCGGCTCCTTCCGCGATTCCGAGACAGGCCCCCGCACCCCCGTGCCGGGGGCCTGTCCCGTTGGCGCCTCAGCGGCCGGACCGACCCGTCACCACCCAGGACCCCCATGCCCCGCGGCCGATATTCGCTCCATGACCCGCACGACCACACCCCTCTCGCAGACGAACACTTCCAGTGCGCCCCCGGCCCGTCCGGCTGGCGCTACGTCTCCCGGCTGACCACCCCCACCGGTGACCATCAGGGCTCCGTCGACCTCGCCCTCGACGAACTCGGCCGCCCCATCCGCCTGGAACTCCACGCCGCCGACTGGCAGGTGCGCGGCGCGGCCATCGACGGCGTCACCTGGGTCCGGACCGACCCCACCGGAGCCCACGCCACCGAAGGCAATGCGCGCGCCCACGCCTTCACCGGAACGTCCCCGGCGTTCCTCGTCGCCACCACCCGACTCCTGCGCCTCACCCCCTCCGCACCGGCCACCCGCGTACGCCTCGTCGCCCTCACGGACCCGGTCCTCGCCCCCCGCACCGTCGACCAGTCCTGGGCCCTGGTGAAGAGAGAAGCACACACCACTGACAACGGCCCCCTCACCGTGGACGAATACCAGGTCACAGCCCTGGACACGGGCGAACAGCACACCGTCCACATCGCCGGCGACGTCGTCCTCGCGGCCCCCGGCATCGAACTGGAGGACCTGGAGTCACCGCCGTCCGTGTTCCCGTGACCAGCCCCGGGAACGGCACGTACCGCCGCCCGGGGAACAGGTGAGCAAGGGAACTGCGGGAGCAGAGGGCGCACGGGAGCCGGGTCGCGGGGCGGCCGGGGCGACCGCTACGCCGGGGGCACGAACCCGCCGCCGGAACGCCCGTTCCGTGGCTCGTCGTACGGCATGCCGTACGGACGTTCCACCGGCGAGGCCGAGGACGGACGTTCCACCGGCGGAGCCGACGGCGGCACCGGGCCCGGCATCCCGGCAGGCGCCACACCGGGGGACGTACCGCCCCCGAACACCTTGCGGGCCTCCCGGGCCTGCCGTTCCCGCAGCACCGCAGCCAGATACGCCGCCGGTGGAACGCCCTGCGGGGCCGGAACGCCCGTACGGGCCGCGACATCCGCGGCGAGCCGTTCCCCCATGGCCCAGCCGATCCGCGGATCCAGCTGCTGCATCCGCGCGAGGTACTGGCGGACGGCAAGCCACAGGTCATCGGGCACCGCGGACAGGTCGATTCCGGAGAAGCGCCCCGCCAGCCAGGGCGGAGGCGGCGGCAGGAAGCCCGTCGGCGCGACCGGCACCCGCTCCCGCACGACCAGGGTCCCCGCGAACACGTCACCGAGGCGGCGGCCCCGCGCCGACACGAGGGAGGCGATACAGGCGACCACACCGAGCGTCATCAGGATCTCGACCACGCCGATCAGGCCCCGTACCAGCGCGTGCCGAAACCGGATCGGGCCGCCGTCGTCCCGCACCACCCGCAGGCCGCAGGCCATCTTCCCCAGCGATCTGCCGTGGCTGAGCGTCTCCACCGCGATCGGCCCGCCCACCAGCACCAGAACGAACGCGGCAAGGGACAGCGCCGTCTGGGCCGCCGTGTCCAGGGAGGCGGTGGCCAGCACCAGAACGACGGTGACCGCCACATAGGCGGCGACGGCCACGACCAGGTCGAGCAGGACGGCCATCGCCCGGCTGGGAAGTCTCGCCGGGCTCAGCTCCAGCGCCACCGCCTCGCCCGTCACCAGCTCACTCACGCCCGCCGCCCTTCCCCTGACTGCTGCCCCCCACCTGGCCAGTCTGCCAAGCTGGGCACGCATCGCGCCCCAGTACGACAAGCTGATCCACGAAGACCCGCCGACGATAGCCGAGGAGCAGGCACACCGATGGACCTCGACGTCTTCGTCTCCGCGCACCGGGCGGAGTGGGACCGCCTCGACGCCCTGCTCCGTCGCCGTCGTCGGCTGACCGGCGCGGAAGCCGACGAGCTCGTCGCCCTCTACCAGCGCACGGCCACCCACCTCTCCCTGATCCGGTCCAGCGCCCCCGACCCCCAGCTGACCGGCAGGCTCAGCCGGCTCGTGGCCCGCGCGCGCAGCGCCGTGACGGGCACGCGCCGGGCATCCTGGCACGACGTCACACGTTTCCTGACCCGGCAGTTCCCGGCCGCGGTGTACCGGGCCCGCCACTGGTGGGTCCCCACGGCACTCCTGTCGACCGCCGTGGCCGCGCTCCTGGGCTGGTGGATCGGCACCCACCCCGAAGTGCAGTCGACCATCGCGGCCCCCAGCGAACTGCGCGAGCTCACCCGCCCCGGCGGCCAGTACGAGACGTACTACTCCAGTAACCCAGCGGCCTCCTTCGCCGCGCAGGTCTGGACGAACAACGCCTGGGCCGCCGCGCTCTGCCTCATCTTCGGAGTCTTCCTCGGCCTGCCGGTCATCTGGATCCTGTTCCAGAACATGCTCAACCTCGGTGTCGGCTTCGGCCTGATGTCGTCGGCCGGCCGCCTCGACACCTTCCTCGGCCTGGTACTCCCGCACGGCCTGCTCGAACTGACCGCGGTCTTCGTCGCCGCGGGCACCGGTCTGCGTCTGGGCTGGACCCTCGTCGATCCCGGCCCGCGCACCCGGCGCGTCGCTCTCGCCGAGGAGGGCCGGGCCGCGATCGGCATGGCGATCGGTCTGGCCCTGGTCCTCTTCGTCTCCGGCGCCATCGAAGGCTTCGTCACCCCGTCCGGCCTGCCCACCTGGGCCCGCATCACCATCGGAGTCATCGCCGAGCTGGCTTTCCTCGCCTACGTCTATGTCCTGGGCGGCCGTGCCGTACGCGCCGGCGACACGGGCGACGTCGACGAGACCGAACGCAGCGCCACCGTGCCGACAGCGGCCTGATGTGCATCAGCCCCCGGTGAGCTGCTAGTGTCCTCTTCGTTCCCGCAAGAGCCGTTGACACGGATCGAGCGGGGAGGTAGATTCGAACAGTTGCCTGTAGACGGGGTCACCCCAGAGGGCAGTGGTAAGTTTCTATACGCTTCCTCCTGATTCGTCGAATTCGGAGAAGCACCCTCCCGATTAATCGGAAATGAACGGCCGGTCAGACTGGCCCAGAACTTCTGATAAAGTCGGAACCGCCGGAAAGGGAAACGCGGAAGCGGGAACCTGGAAAGCACCGAGGAAATCGGATCGGAAAAGGATCTGATAGAGTCGGAGACGCAAGACCGAAGGGAAGCGCCCGGAGGAAAGCCTGAGAGAGTCTCTCGGGTGAGTACGAAGGAAGCGTCCGTTCCTTGAGAACTCAACAGCGTGCCAAAAGTCAACGCCAGATATGTTGATACCCCGTCCATCCTCCGGATGGTCGAGGTTCCTTTGAAAAAACACAGCGAGGACGCTGTGAACGGCCGGGCTTATTCCGCCCGGCTGTTCCGCTCATCGTGGTGTCACCCGATCACGGGTAAACATTCACGGAGAGTTTGATCCTGGCTCAGGACGAACGCTGGCGGCGTGCTTAACACATGCAAGTCGAACGATG